>NZ_JAGXJK010000004.1:0-110671 GCF_019091605.1 Micrococcus sp. GbtcB5 | reverse complement strand
ACCGCGAGAGGGCCGGGGCACATGGTGCACCTGGATGTGAAGAAGATCGGGAAGATCCCAGACGGGGGCGGCTGGCGTGCTCACGGACGTGACAGTGAAGCAGGCCGTGCTTCCAAGCGCGGGCCTGGCCGGCGGGTCGGCTACACCTATCTGCACTCGGCGATCGACGGGTTCACCCGGCTGGCCTACACCGAGGCGTTGGAGGACGAGCGGGCGGCCACGACCGTGAGCTTCTACTGCCGGGCGAGGGCGTTCTTCGCCGCGCACGGCATCACCGTGGACCGGGTGATCACGGACAACGGAAACAACTACCGGGCCGTGGACTTCACCGCGAAGGTGGTCTCGCTCGGGGGCCGGCACCACCGGATCCGCCCCTACACCCCGCGCCATAACGGGAAGGTGGAGAGGTACAACCGGCTGATGGTGGACGAGGTCCTCTACGCCCGCCCGTACTCCTCAGAGCAAGCTCGGCGTGAGGCCCTGGCGGTGTGGGTGAACCACTACAACTACCATCGGCCTCATACCTCCTGCGGAGACGCTCCTCCGGCCTCACTGGCACCGACCCGAGTCAACAACGTCATGCCCTCCTACACCTAGGCTGGAGGGGTGGATCGTCAGCCCCTTCGTCTCGCAGCCCTGGCCGCCGCGGCCGTCCCCGGCCTCGCCCCCGTCTCCGTGGAGGCGAGCCCGGACGACCCCGCGGACTTCTCGACCGCCGTCGTCGTGGACGGTGAGGGCCAGCGGTGGCGTGTCCGCTCGCCCCGCACCCCGGAGGCGGGCATCCGTCTCGAGACGGAGCTGCAGGTGCTGGCGGGCCTGACCCCGGCGGTGCGCGCCGGCCTGCCGTTCCGCACGCCCTCCGTGGCGGGCGCGGTGCGGCTCGAGGGGCTGCGCACCTTCGTCTACCAGGACATGCCCGGGCGTCCCGTCACCCTGGACGAGCTGGCCCGGCTCGGCGAGCCCGCGGTGCAGGACGTGGGCCGTGTGCTGGCCGCGATCCACACGCTGCCCTCGGACGTCGTGGACCACGCGGACCTGCCCTCCTACACGGCGGAGCAGATCCGGCAGCGCCACCTCCACGCCCTCGACCAGGCGGCCACCTCCGGCCGCGTGCCACCCCTGCTGCTGCGCCGCTGGGAGGAGGCCATGGAGGAGGAGGCCCTGTGGCGGTTCACCCCGGTGCCCGTGCACGGTGACCTGCACGAGGACAACCTGCTCCTCGAGCGCGGCCGCGTGGTGGGCGTGACGGGCTGGACGGACCTGCACGTGGGCGACCCCGCCGGCGACGTCGCCTGGCTGGCCGCCGCCACGGACCCGGACCTGGCCGACCGCGTCCTCGACGCCTACGCGGCCCGGCGGGCCGACGCGGGGGCCGCCGACGACGGCGACGCCCACCTGATGCGCCGTGCGGCGCTGCTCGCCGAGTTCGCCCTCTCCCAGTGGCTCACGCGGGGCCTGGACCGGCACGACGAGGGGATGGTCGCCGAGGCGGAGGCCATGCTGGCCGAGCTCGAGGGCGACGTGCGCGCCGCGCAGGAGGCGGCCGCGCGCCAGGCGGAGGCCGACGCGGCCGCCGACGCCGCCGAGGACGCCCGGGATGCGGCGGAGGACGCCCGGGAGGCCGCGGCCGTGAGGAGCGCGGACCCGGAGACGGGGTCGCTGCCCGCCGTCGAGGTGGTGCGGCCGATCAACGGCGGGCCAGGGCGTCCGTGATGTGACGCTCGAGCTCCTCCTCCCCCGGCAGGTCCGGGAAGGAGCGCTCCTGCCCGTGGGCCACGTACACGAAGCTGGCCCCGATCCGTTCCAGCGGGATCCCGTGCAGCCGTGACCAGGCGAGCCGGTAGACGGCCAGCTGCAGCGACTTGAGCTCGAGGTCGCGGCCCCGCGGCACGGCGCCGGTCTTCCAGTCGACGAGCTCCCAGTCGGCCTCGGGGTCGAAGGGCAGGCGGGGGTCCCCGCCGGAGCGGTAGATCGCGTCGACCCGGCCGCGCAGCGTGATCCCGCCGACCGTCGTCTCGACCGGGGCCTCGACGAAGGCCGGGGTGCGCTCCGCCCAGCGCGAGGAGCGGAACCACTCCTGCATCGGGCCGAGGTCGAGGGCCTCGTCGACCCACAGGTCCGCGGCGTCCTCGGCCGAGCCGATGTCCAGCATGCCGGTGGCCCCGAAGCGCTCCTCGAGCCACGCGTGGAACGCCGTGCCGCGTCGCGCCGCGTGCGCGGGCGGCCGGGGCAGGGGCCGGCGCAGCTGCTCGGCCACGGCCTGCGGGTCGGCGGCGAGCTCGCCGTAGAGGGACACGGAGACGTGCTCGGGCAGGGCGGTCTCCCCGCCCGTCCCGGCGACGTCCCGGCGGCGCAGCAGCACCCAGTCCACCTGGCGGGCCAGCTCCGGGTCGTCCCCGAGCGCCGCCGGGTCCGCGGCGTGCACGGCCGCGGCGGCCGCCTCCACCCCGTGCCGGCGGGCCCGGGAGCGGTGCGGCAGCGGCTGCCAGCGTTCCTCGTCCTCGGGGTCCTCCGGGTCGGCGACGAAGGCCTCCGGGCCGTCGAGCGGGTCGAAGGGCCAGCGGGCGACCAGCGTCCGGGCCGCGGCGGGGTTGGCCTCGGGCAGGTCGTCCTCGGCGGGGGCGGGGCCGAGCGCGACGCCGGGCACCTCCCCCGCCAGACCGGCCACCTCCTCGAGGAAGGCCGAGGCCGGCAGGGGCTCCTTGTTGACTCCCTTGAACAGGGAGGTGCTCAGCCACAGGGCGGATCGCGCGCGCGTGTACGCGACGTAGGCCAGGCGCCGCTCCTCGCGCTCGGCGTGGGCGGCCACGGCCACGGCATAGGGGTCCGGGTTGCCCTCCTGGGCCGCCTTGGAGCTGTACTTGGTGCCGGCCGACTGGACCCAGTCCCGCTGGTCCTGGGCCCACGAGCCGTCCCACTGCGGCAGCGACGCGCGGTCCCCGCGCAGGGGCCACGGCAGCGCGCCGGCCCCGGGGCTGGTCCAGCGGTCCGCCCGCGTGGACGGGAACGTGCCCTCCTGCAGGCCGGGGACCGCGACGACGTCCCACTCGAGCCCCTTCGAGGCGTGCGCGGTGAGCACCTGGACCAGGCCGGGGGTGGGTTCGGCGTTCTCGACGCCGAGGCCGTCCTCGTGCTCGAGGACGGACTCCGTCCAGGCCAGGAACGCCGTCAGGTCCGTCGCCGTGGTGCCGGCGCCGAAGTCGCGGGCCGCGTCCTGGAACGCGTTCAAGTGCCGCCGGGCCGCGGCCGCGGAGACGCCGGGCCGCAGGGCCACCTCGACGTCCAACCCCGTCTCACGGATCACCTCCGCGATGAGGTCGGCCGGGTCCTCCCCGGTGCGCGTGGAGAGCCGGCGCAGCTCGGCGTTGACGGCCCTCAGCCGGGCCAGGCCCTCGGGTGAGAAGCCGCGGCCGCGGGAGCCGACCCAGTCCGTCCCCTCCCCGGGCAGGGAGTCGAGGGCCTCCAGCAGGGCGGCGGCGTCGGCGTCCTCCTCGGGGCTCACGTCCCGGTCCGGGGCCGCGTCCGGGGCAGCCCCGGCGGGGTCCTCCCGCCCACCGGCGGCCCGCTGGGCCCGCAGCCGCGAGACGAACCGGGCGCGCTCCTGGAGCACCTCGAGGTCGGCCACACCGATGCGCCAGCGCGGGCCGGTGAGCAGGCGGACGAGCTGGTCGCTGCGCGTGGGGTCGGCCAGCACGTGGAGGACGGCGAGCACCTCGGCGACCTCCGGCAGCGCCAGCAGCCCGGAGAGCCCGAGCACCTCGTAGGGCAGGCCGGCGGCGTCGAGCGCGTCCAGCACGGGGCCGAACTGGGCGCGGGTGCGGCACAGGACGGCGCGGCTCGGGGTGGTCCCCCCAGGCCCGGACCCGGTGAGGGCGCCGAGGCGGGCGACGACGTCGGCGGCCTCCTCCTCCGCGGTGACGAACCGGTCCACCCGGACGACGCCCTCCCCCGCGCCCGGTCGGGGTCGCAGGGTGCGCACCTCCACCGGCGCGCCGCCCGCCGCGGCGGCGTGGGCGTTCAGCGGCGCGGCGACGGCGTTGGCGACCGCCAGGATCGACTCCTCGTTGCGCCACGCGATCGTCAGGTGCGAGACGTCCGCGTTCACACGCCGCGGGGCGCCGCCGGGACCGGTCTCCAGCCGGGGGAAGGCGTGCGGGAAGGCGAAGAGCTGTCCGGCGGAGGCGCCGCGGAAGCCGTAGATCGACTGGTGGGGGTCGCCCACCGCGGTGACGCAGTGCCCCAGCCCGGGCGCGTCGTCCTCGGGGCCGCGCGGGCCGAACAGCCCGGCGAAGATCCGCATCTGGGCGTGGGAGGTGTCCTGGAACTCGTCCAGCAGCACCACGGGGAACCGCGCGCGCTCCTGCTCGCCGGCCGCCGGCACCTCGACGGCGATGCGCGCCGCGTGGCGCAGCAGGTCGCCGAAGTCCATGACGTCCTGCTCGCGCTTGACCTCGTCGTAGCGGGCCACGAGGTCCGCCATGAGGGCGCGGTCCGCCAGGCCGGTCAGGAACTCCTGGATCTCCTTCGAGGGGGTCTTGGCGCGCGGGGGCAGCGGCAGGGCGCTCCCCTGCTCGGCCAGCCGGGCCAGGAACCCGCGCACCTCGTCCGCGGTCACCAGGTGCTCGGCCATGTCCCCGGCCAGCCGCAGGGCCTGTGTGATGAGCCGGGACGGGGCCACGCCGAGGGTGTCCGCGACCACCGGATGCGAACGCACGACGGCGCCCATGAGCCGGTGGGCGTCCGCGCCCCCCAGCAGCCGCGCCTCCGGTTCCACGCCGATCCGCAGGCCGTGGTCCCTGACGAGCGCGCCCGCGTAGGAGTGGTACGTGGACACCGAGGCGCGGCCCAGGTCCTCGGGCTCGCCGTCGAAGCCGGGGATCTCGAGGCCGGAGCGCAGCAGGGCGTCCACGCGCCCGTTGATCCGCTCGGCGAGCTCACCGGCCGCCTTCCGGGTGAACGTGACGCCGAGGACCTCGTCCGGGCGCACGAGACCGTTGGCCACGAGCCAGACCACCCGGTCGGCCATGGTGGAGGTCTTGCCGGAGCCCGCGCCGGCCAGCACCAGGCGCGGAGTGAGCGGGGCGGTGACCACCTCGGCCTGCTCCTCCGTGGGCGGGGGCAGCCGCAGCCGCGCCGCGATGTCCTCCGGCGAGTGGACCGCGTCCTCGACGCGCGGACGATCGGTCGGGGCGGCGGGATCGCCGGTCAGCGGGGCCATTCGGTGACCTGCCTTCCTTCGGAGCAGAGCGGACAGACGGAGGGCAGCGCGCACCGACGGGCGCCGGCCTCGTGGAGGGCGAGGAAGCGCGGCCCCGTGGTGCGGCGGGCCGCCGTGAACACCTGCTCGAGCGCCCAGGTGTCCTCGTCCTCGAGGGCCGGCTGGTCCTGCACCTTGGTCTTCTGGGTGCCGGCGCCGAGCTGGACGAGGGCCGCGCCGGCCGGCGTCGTGGGCCGCTCCAGCCCGGCGAGCGCGGCGCGCAGGGCGGGGTCGGTGGCGGGGTCGTCCCGGACCTGCTCCAGACCACCGGCGCGGACGGCCACCTGGTAGGCGGCCAGCTGGGGCTGGCGCGCCATCTCCGCACCGGTGGGCGCGCTGCGGCCGGTCTTGAGGTCGGCGATGAAGGGTCGGCCCTGCGCGTCCGCCTCGAGCCGGTCCACGACGCCGGTGATCCGGACGGTGGTCCCGCCCCACGTCAGGTCCGCGAGGAGCCGCACCTCCTGGGCCACGGGCCGACGCCCGGCCGCCCGGGCGATGCTCCAGTAGCCGATGTAGGCGTCCACCAGGCCACGGGCCCGGTCGTGCTCGATCTCCGTGATCCAGCCCTCCGGCAGGCCGAGTTCGGGCAGGCGGCGTTCCAGCTCGGCACGCACGTCCTCGGGCACGCCCTCGGGATGGTGCTCGGCCACCGAGTGCACGAGCGTGCCCACGGACTGGGCGAGGGTCCCGCCCGCGTTCGCGCCGACGTGGTACAGCACCCAGTCCAACGGATTGCGCAGGGCCGTCTCCACGCGGGAGGGCGAGAGCGCGACGACCTCGCGCTCCGGGTCGACGAGCGCGGCCTCGGTGGACAGCGGCAGCAGGCCCCACCAGCGTCGGGGGTCCGCGACGCCCACGCCGTCCGCGGCGAGGACCGCCAGGCCGGCGGCCGCCGCCGCCCGGGGTGTCGCCCCGTCGGCCGCGTCCGCCTCGTCCCCGGCCTCCAGGACGCGGCGCAGCCGGCCGACGAGCGCGGGCGCCGTGATCGGGTCGGGGACCGCGGTGAGCCGCCGGACGCCGGCGGCGTCGCGCGCCTCGGCGGGCAGCCGTTCGGGCGGGTCCACCAGGTCGAGGAAGTCGGAGGGTCCCTCATCCGGCGAGCGCACGGCCGTGGCGACCACCTGGCGCCGTGCCCGGGAGACGGCGGCCGCGAGCATGCGCAGCTCGTCCTGACGGACTTCGCGCAGCCGGGTGCGGTGGTCCGTGGGCCACGGGGCGTCCGCGGGCAGGGTCACGAGGTCCACGAGGTCGGTGGCCCCGAGCAGCTGGCCGCGCAGCCGGGTGTTCGGCCACACGCCCTCCTGCAGGCCCACGACGATCACCGTGTCCCACTCCTGGCCGGCCGCCGCGGCGGGGGTGCGCACGTGCACGGCGTCGCCGGACTCGGCCCGGCGGGCCAGGGTGTCCACGGGCAGGTCCTGGGACTCCATGTAGACGGCGAACGACTCGGGCGACGCGCCCGGGAACTGGTCCACGAAGCGCTCGGCCACCTTGAACAGGGCGACGACGGCGTCGAGATCCGCGTCCGCACGGCGGGACTCGCGGCGGTCGTTCGCATGCTCGGCGGGCCGCAGCGCGAGCGAACGCCACCGCTCGGCCCGACCGGAGGCGGACCACAGCGCCCACAGCACGGTCTCGGGCGAGGCCGAGGGGGCGCGGGCGGCCTCGAGGCCGTCCCGGAGCATCCAGTGGACGCGGCGCAGGGCGCGGTGCCGCTCGTGCTCGGGGCCGGCCAGGCTCGGGTCCAGGAGGGCCGCGGCGAGCAGCGCGTCCGAGGTGCGCCGGCCGCCCCGGCCCCGCTCGGCGGCCAGCAGATCCTGGCGCAGCCGCCGCACGTGCAGCGCGCTGGCCATCCCGTACCGGCCGGTGAGCAGTCCCACCACCTCGTCCGGATCGAGCACGTCCTCGACCCGGGCCTCCGGATCCTCCGCGAGCGCCCCCGCCGCGTCCAGCAGCGTGAGCAGGGGCGCGACGGCGGGCTCCTCCTTCAGCACGAGCCCGGCGGCGTCCCGCAGCACAGGGACGCCCTCGGCCTCCAGGTGACGGGCGAGCGCGGCCACACGGGAGCCGGAGCGGGCGACCACGAGGATCCGGTCCAGGGGCACCCCGTCCTCGTGGTGGACCCGCAGCACCCGTTCGAGGACGAGCTGGTCCTCGTGGGCGCGGGTGGGCACGACGTGCGCCCGGACGGCGCCGTCGCCGTCCGCCGGGACGGTCTCGGTGCGGGTCCGCTCGACGGCGGCGGTGCGCTGGCGGACCCGCCGGGCCACCCGCAGATAGGCGTCCTGGACCTCGGCGCGCATGCGGTGCCCGCGCGTCAGCACCCGGACGCGTCCGTCCGGGGACGCGGGCCCGGCCGCCCCGGGCACGGGATCGGCGTCGAGGACCCCGGGGTACCGGGCGAGGAGGTCGGGCCGGGCGCCGCGGAAGCCCTCCACGGTGGTGTCCGGCGACGCGGTGAGCAGCACGTCCCGCCCGCGGCCGAGCACGCTGAGCAGGTCGTGCACGGCGGGGGTGGCCTCGTGGAGGTCCTCGACCACGAGCACGGCCAGGCGGTCCCGCTCCTCCGCCACGAACGCCCGCGCCGCGGCATCGCGCTCCGGGTCCTGCGGATGCCGCTCGGTGAGCACGCGGACGGCGGCGGACAGCAGCCCGGCGGCGTCGAACGCCTCGGCCATGCCCAGGTCGATCCGGTCCCGGTAGTCCTGCAGCAGCACGGCCGCGGCCTCCCACTCGGGGCGCCCGTGGGCAGTGCCGAGCTCCTGCAGGCGGCCCGGCTCGAGGCCGAGCTCGCTCATGCGGTCCACGAGCTCGCGGACCTCACGGCGGAATCCCCTCGCCTCCACGGCGGGGGCGACGTCGGCCGGCCAGTCCGGCGCGGCGGCGAGGCCGGCGGCGTAGCCCTCGAGCAGCTCGGCGATCACCGTGTCCTGCTCGGCGCCGGTGAGCAGCCGGGGGGCGACCTCCAGATGCCTCAGCGGACCCGTGACGCGGGCGCGGCGCAGCAGGTCGAACGCGTAGGAGGACCAGGTCCGCACGGGAGTGACGGCCCGGGTGCCCCGACCGGCGGCGGCGAGCCGGCGGGTCAGGGCGTCGCGCAGCCGCGCCGCCGCGTCCCGGCTCGGGGCCAGCAGCAGGAGGGACTCGGGGTCCAGCCCCGCCTCGATCCGGCGGGCCGCGTACTCGACCGCCACGGTGGTGCGACCCGTGCCGGGGGCGCCCAGCACGAGCACGGGGCCGTGCCCGGGGGCGAGCGAGGCGATCGCCTCCTGCTCGTCCGTCAGCGTGATCCGGTCCTCGGGCGCGGCGGCCATGCGCACCAGCCGGGCGGCCCGTTCCGGCGCCGCCGCGTCGTCGTCGAAGGGGTCCACCCCGTGTTCCCTGGTCATGGCCTCATCCTCGCACCGGGCCCGGACACGATACGGTCGGCGATCGCACGGATCGCCCGCGCGGCGCCGTCGTCGGGCTCCCAGCGGGCCCGGGGCAGGTCCACGCGCCCGGCCGGGGTGCGGGGCATGGCCTCCCGCTCGTGCTCGACGGCGGCCCGCGCGGCCAGCTCCGGAGGCAGCGAGCCGTCGGCCCGGACCACCCGCCACCACGGCGTGCCGGGGCTCGATTCGGCCATCGCCCGGCCGGCCTGCCGCGGACCGCCGACCCCCAGCAGGCCGGCCAGCCCCCCGTAGCTGACGGCGCGTCCGGGCGGGACCAGACGGGCGAGCGCCTCGAGCCCCTCGCCGAGGGTGAGCGGTCCGTCGTCGCGGTGGCGGGCGCCGGGGAGCACAGGGTGATCGGTCACGACCCCATCCTGTCGTGTCCGCCGCTCCGGGTAGCGTGAGGCGCGTGACTTGGCATGAGAGCATCCGCGCCGGCTTCGACCTCGAGACCACCGGACGTGATCCGCGCACCGCGCTGATCGTGACCGCCACCCTGGTGATGGTGGACGAGCAGGGCCGCGCCGCGTCGTCGGCCGAGTGGCTTGTGGACCCGGGCGTGCCCATCCCGGCCGAGGCGGCCGAGGTCCACGGCGTCACCACGGAGCGGGCGCAGGCGGAGGGCATGCCCGCCGCGCAGGGTGTCACGGAGATCACCGAGACCCTGCGGGACCTGTTCGCCGCGGGCATCCCCGTGGTGGCGTTCAACGGCGTGTACGACTTCACGGTGATGGACCGGGAGGCGCGCCGCCACGGGCTGACGCCGCTCGAGGCCCGCCCCGTGATCGACCCGTTCGTGCTGGACAAGCAGGTGGACCGGTTCCGCAAGGGCAAGCGCACGCTCTCCGCGGTGTCCGAGCACTACGGGGTGACCCTGGAGAACGCGCACACCTCCGCGGCGGACGCCCTCGCCGCCGTCCAGGTGGCCGACGCCCTGGCCGCCCAGTACGAGCAGCTGCGCGTCGCGCCGGCGGACCTGCACGAGCGGCAGGTCCGCTGGAAGGCCGAGCAGGCGCAGAGCTTCGAGCAGTACCTGCGACGCAAGGACCCGCAGGCCACCGTCTCGCGCCACTGGCCGGTCGAGGCCGAGCGCTGAGCGCCCGGCCCCGACCCGCACCCGGGTCTCAGCCCTGGGGCGTCGCCGCCGCGGCCGCCTTCGCCGCGGCCGGCAGCGCGTCGAGCACCCGGGTGACCGCCGCGTCGTCGTGGGCGGCGGAGACGAACCAGGCCTCGAACACGGACGGCGGCAGGTACACGCCGGAGGCCAGCATCGACTGGAAGAACGGGGCGTAGCGGAAGACCTCCTGGCCCTGGGCGTCCCGGTAGTCCCGCACGCCGGTGCCGGAGGTGCCGAACGCCAGGGAGAACAGGGTGCCGGCCCGCTGGATCGAGTGGTCCACGCCCTCGGCGTCGAGCGCGGCCACGAGGCCCTCGCGCACGGCGTCCGAGGCGCGCGTCACGGCCGCGTAGACGGCCTCGTCGGCGCGGGAGAGCGTGGCGTGGCCGGCGGCCATGGCCACCGGATTCCCGGAGAGGGTGCCGGCCTGGTACACGGGGCCGAGCGGGGCCAGGTGGTCCATGATCTCGGCGGAGCCGCCCAGGGCGGCCGCGGGCATGCCGCCGCCGATCACCTTGCCGAAGCACCAGATGTCCGGGGTCCAGCCCTCGGGCTGTCCGGACAGGCCCCAGCCGCCCGTGGCGGTGGCGCGGAAGCCGGTGAGCACCTCGTCCCAGATCAGCAGCGCGCCGTGGCGGCGGGTGATCTCGCGCAGGAACGCGTTGAAGCCCTCGGCGGGCTCCACGACGCCCATGTTGCAGGGCACGGCCTCCGTGATGAGCGCGGCGATGCGCTCATCGTGCTCGGCGAACACGGCCTCGACGGCGGCGCGGTCGTTGTAGTCCACCACGAGGGTCTCGGAGGCGGCGGCCTCGGTGACGCCCGCGGAGCCGGGCAGGGCGGCGGTCGCCACGCCCGAGCCGGCCGCGGCCAGCAGGCCGTCCGAGTGGCCGTGGTAGCAGCCGGCGAACTTCACGATCAGGTTGCGGCCGGTCACGCCGCGGGCCAGGCGCAGGGCCGTCATGGTGGCCTCGGTGCCGGTGGACACGAAGCGCACGCGCTCGACCGGGACCTTGGAGGCGATCAGCTCGGCCAGCGCGGTCTCCTCCAACGTGGAGGTGCCGAAGCCGAGGCCGCGGTCCACGGCGGCGTGGACGGCCTCGACGACCTCGGGGTGCTGGTGGCCCAGCAGCATGGGGCCCCACGAGCAGACCAGGTCCACGTACTCGTTGCCCTCGACGTCGGTCAGGTACGGGCCGCGTGCGCCGGCCATGAACCGGGGCGTGCCGCCCACCGAGCCGAAGGCGCGCACGGGCGAGTCGACGCCGCCGGGGATGACGGCCTGGGCCGCGGCGAAGGCGGCGGCGTTGGTGGTCGGCTGGGACGCGTTCGGGGTGGTCGTCATCAGAGCGAGTCCTCCTGGATCCAGCGGGCCAGCTCGGCGGCCCAGTAGGTCAGCACGGTGTCGGCGCCGGCGCGCCGGATGGAGAGCACGGACTCGATGATCGCGGCCTTCCGGTCGATCCAGCCGTTGGCCGCGGCGGCCTCGATCATCGCGTACTCCCCCGAGATCTGGTAAGCGGAGACGGGCACGTCCGCCATGTCCGCCACGTCGCGCACGATGTCCAGGTAGCTCATGGCGGGCTTGACCATGACCATGTCCGCACCCTCCTCGAGGTCGAGGGCGACCTCGAGCAGCCCCTCGGTCCGGTTCGCGGGGTCCATCTGGTAGGTCTTGCGGTCGCCCGTGAGCTGGGAGTCGACGGCGTCGCGGAACGGCCCGTAGAACGCCGAGGAGTACTTCGCGGCGTAGGCGAGGATCGCGGTCTCGTGGTGGCCGGCGCCCTCGAGGGCCTCCCGGATCACGCGGACCTGGCCGTCCATCATCCCGGAGGGGCCGAGCACGTCCGCACCGGCCTCGGCCTGCGCGACGCCCATCCGGGCGTAGATCTCCAGCGTCGCGTCGTTGTCCACGGTGCCCTCGGCGGTGAGCACGCCGCAGTGGCCGTGGTCGGTGAACTCGTCCAGGCACAGGTCGGACATCACGACGAGCCCGTCCCCCACCTCCGCCTTCACGTCCCGGATGGCCCGGTTCAGGACGCCGTCCGGGTCCAGGGCGGCGCTGCCGACGGCGTCGCGCGTGGTCGGCACGCCGAACAGCATGATGCCGCCCAGGCCCAGCTCGGCGGCCTCGGCCGCGGCGGCCTTGAGCGAGTCCGCGGTGTGCTGCACGACGCCCGGCATCGAGGCGATCGGCACGGGCTCGGCGGCGCCCTCCTTGATGAAGGCCGGCAGGATCAGCTCGGCGGGGTGCAGGCGCGTCTCAGCGACGAGGCGGCGCATCGCGGCGGACCGGCGCAGACGCCGGGGACGGTGCAGCGGGAAGGACATGACGGGGTCACACGCTCCTGGTTCGGGGACCCGTCCAGTCTAGGCGCGGAGGCTGACCGCGCGCCGGGTACAGTCATGGCGCCCCGTCCGCCGTCGAGAGGCCCGTGATGCCCCCGCGCCTGCGCCCCGGTCAGACCCTGCTGCTGGCCTCGCTCGTCTTCGGCCTGTTCTTCGGCGCGGGCAACCTGATCTTCCCCGCCGGCCTGGGCCGGGATGCGGGCGCCGCGGTCACGCCGGCCACGCTCGGCTTCCTCGTCACGGCGGTGGGGCTGCCGGTCCTGGGCATCGTCGCCTCGGCGGTGACGGGGGCGCGCTCGGTCCGTGAGATGACGGCGCCCGTCTCCCGGCGCTTCGCCGTGGCGTTCACGTGCCTGCTGTACCTGACGATCGGCCCCCTCTTCGCCATCCCCCGCACCGCCACGGTGTCCTATGAGATCGGTGTCGCGCCCCTGGCGGGCGACGGCGGCCTGCGGCTGCTCGGCTTCACGGCGGCGTTCTTCGCGGTCGCCGCGGTCGCGGCGTTCCGTCCGGGCCGGCTCATGGAGTGGGTGGGGCGGTACCTGACCCCGGCGTTCCTGGTCCTTCTCGGCGCTTTGGTGGCGGCCGCCGTCGTGGCCCCGATGAGCACGGGCGCCCTGCCCTCGCCGACCCCCGCCTACGCCGACGGGGCGCTCGTGCGGGGCCTGCTGGACGGCTACGCCACGATGGACGCGCTCGCCTCGCTCGCCTTCGCGGTCGTGATCGTCGACGCCGCCCGGCGCCTGGGCGTGACGGGCCCGCGCCGCATGGCGGTGGAGCTGGGCAAGGCGGGGCTGCTCGGCGGCGCGGCGATGACGGTGGTCTACGCCTCGCTGGCGTACGTCGGCGCCACGAGCCACGGCGCGTTCGCACAGGCCGCGAACGGCGGCGACGTCCTCGCCCGCACCGCGAGCCACTTCTTCGGCACGGCGGGCGCGTACCTCGACGCGGCCATCGTCTTCGTCGCGTGCCTGAAGACCTGCATCGGACTGATCGTGGCGTGCGCCGAGATGTTCGCGGAGATGTTCCCCGGGTCCTACCGGCTGTGGGCGAGCCTCTTCCTCGTGGTGTCCTTCGCACTCGCCAACCTGGGCCTGGAGGCGATCATCGCCTGGTCCGTCCCGGTGCTGATGTTCCTCTACCCGATCGCCGTCGTCGTCATCCTGCTCGGCCTCGCCTGGGCCTGGGTGCGGGACCGCCCGGCGGTGGCCCGCTGGGTGGTCGCCTGCACGGGGCTCGCCGCCTTCTTCGACCTGCTGGGCGCCCTGCCGGAGGCGCTCGCGACGACGCCGCCCGTCACCGCCCTGACGGGCCTGGCCGGCCGGGTGCTGCCCGGCTACGCGGTCGGCTTCGGCTGGGTGGTCCCGGCGCTCGTCGGGCTGGTCGTCGGCACGGTGGCCGCCGCCTCGCGGACCCGCCCGCGCCGGGGCGAGCGGGAGGCGACCCCGGTCACCGCCGGCCACGGGCGCACCGCCGCCGACTAGGGTGGGACACATGCCCGAACCCACCCCCGCATCCCTGCGCATCGCCGTCCTGATGGACAGCGACAACGTCTCCCCCAAGTTCGCCCCCCTGATCCTCGAGGAGCTCGCCACCTACGGCACCCCCACGATCAAGCGCGCGTACGGCGACTGGACCACGACCAACCTCAACGGCTGGAAGAAGGCGCTGAACCACCACGCGATCCAGCCGGTCCAGCAGTTCGCCTACACCGTGGGCAAGAACTCCTCGGACTCCGCGCTCATCATCGACGCGATGGACCTGCTCTGGATGGGCAACGTGGACGCGTTCGCCCTCGTCTCCTCCGACTCCGACTTCACGCGCCTGGCCACCCGCCTGCGCGAGGGCGGCAAGCGCGTGATCGGCCTGGGCGCCCGCAAGACCCCCGCCTCCCTGCGCAACGCCGTGGACCAGTTCATCTACCTCGAGCTGCTCGGCACCGCCACGGACCACGACGTCGACGACGACGAGACCGGCGAGGACGCCCCCGCCAAGGAGGAGAACGCCAAGGCGTCCGAGGGCTCCGGCCGCTCGGGGTCCCGCCGCGGTGGTCGAGGCCGCGGCCGCGGGTCCAAGACCACCGACGCCGCCGACACCCCCGAGGCCACGGACGCGGACGCCGAGGCCCCCGCTGCCGACGAGGCGCCCGCCGGGGACGCCGCCGCCGGCAAGGACGGGAAGGCCGCGGAGGCGAAGTCCGGGGCCGGTCGGCGGGGCCGCCGTGCGTCGTCGTCGGACGTCACCGAGGACCCGACCCCGCCCGAGGTGCCGGTCGAGGCCGAGCCCGAGCACGACGAGGCCGACGCCGCCCCGCGCATCGACCTGCAGGCCGCGCTCACCAAGGCCGTCAACGCCACGAGCACCGACGACGGCTGGGCCACGCTGTCCCTGATCGGCCAGCACCTGAGCCGCACCCACGTGGACTTCGACCCGCGCGACTTCGGGCACTCCAAGCTCTCCACCCTCGTGGAGGACCAGCCGTACCTGCGCACCCGCACCGAGGGCCGCACCATGGAGGTCTCGCTGGTCCGCCGCCGCAGCCGCCGCGCTGAGGGCTGAGCGGCACGGCCCGTCGTCCCCCGCGGCCGGCGGGCCGGTCCACCGGCCGTTCACCCGCCGGCCACCCGCCCACCACGCCCGCCCGGTAGGCTCCCCGCCATGGGGAACACTCTGGGCTTCCTGCGCGGCGTCGACCGCCTGCACGCCTTCTACACGGAGAACGTGCGCATGCTCGCGCACGCGTACGACCTGACGGACGAGGAGGCCTCGGAGCTGCTCGCCAACACGGGCTTCACCAACGTCTCGGTCGCCATCCTGCGCGGCCCGCGGGTGGACATCATGGCCGCCGCCACCGGCGTGCCGCAGGACGAGAAGCACGACGCCGGCCCGGCGCCGTCGGAGGACGACGCGCCCGACCCGGACGGCGACCGCCCCGACTGAGCCTCGCCTCGAGTGCGGCCGGGCGGCTCAGGCCGCACCGCGCAGCACGGCCAGCACTCCGGCCGCGTCCGGCGTGGGGGCCGTCCCGAGCAGGGGCAGACCCCGCCGCGCGCACGTGTCACGGGTCGGCGCGCCGATCGCCACGAGCCGCACCCGCTCCCCCACCAGTGGCGTCAGACCCGCGGCCACGAACTCCTCCGCCGCGGAGGAGCTGGTGAGCACCACGGCGGTCCCCGCCGCGACCGCGGCCAGCCGCGCGGGCGTCACGACGTCCCCCCGGCCCTCGTCCGCCGCCCCGTCGAGCAGTCGCCTGCCGGCCTGCGCCGGATACGGCACCGTCCGGTAGGCGAGCCCGGTCCGCACGTCCCAGCCCGCCGCGCGCAGGCCGTCGGCGAGGCGGGGCCGGGCCCGATCGGACTGGGGCAGCCACGCGCGGGCGCCGCGGGGATGCAGGGCGGCGAGTCCGGCGATCAGGCCCTCGGCGGAGCGGTCCTCGGGCGGCAGCCACGGCGCCGCGTCGCAGCCCGCCTCGGTCAGCACCCGTGCCGTGCCCGGTCCGGTGACCGCGATCCGCGCGCCCGCCGGGACATGACCGTCCCAGCCGACGGCCCTGAGCGCGCGCACGGTGTTGGGGCTCGTCACCACGAGCCAGCGGGGCCCGTCCGAGCGCACCGGCCCGACCGCATCGCCGTCGGCACCCGCCCAGTCCGCGAGCAGCGCGCGCAGCGGGCCGTCGTCGTCGGGCAGCGCGAAGTCGGTCAGCGGCAGGAAGCCGACCCGCAGCCGCCGCCCCGCCACCTCGGCGCCGGCGAGACCGGCCTCCAGGTCGCCGGCCTGGGCCGGTTGGCGGGTGAGCAGGACGCGCATCTCAGGCCGGGTCGTCGGGCCGTGGGGCGCCGTCGCCCCGGTCCACCCCGCGCACCGTGCCGGGCAGCAGGTCGGCGCCCTCGGCCACGAACTGCTCGGCCACGTGCACGCCGAGTGCCTCCGCGGCCACGAACAGGGTGTCCTCGAGCCACTCGTCGGCGGCCGCCGGGTCACCGGCCACGTCGGCCGGCACCGGGTCGAGCTGCACGGACGAGGTCCGGCGCAGCACGCGGGAGCCGTCGAGGGCGGCCACCATCGCGGTCATCTCGATGCGCGGCGCGCCCGCCTCGCCGTCGCTCACGCGGGCCACGGCCCCGATCGGCGCGGCGCAGCCGGCCTCGAGGCGACGCAGCAGGGCCCGCTCGGCGGTGACCGCCACGTGGGTGTCCCGATCGTCGACCAGCTCGAGGGCGGCGTGCATCCTTCCGACCGGCGCCTGGGGGTCCAGGAGCGCCCGGCCGAGGAAGGACTCGTCCTCGGCCCGGATCTCCACGGCCAGGGCGCCCTGCCCGGGGGCGGGCACCATGACCTCCGGGTCGATCCGCTCGGTGATCACGTGGTCCAGGCCGAGGCGGTCGAGCCCGGCACAGGCCAGGATCACGGCGTCGAGGTCACCGCGGGGCGAACCCGCGGCTGCCGGGGCGTGGTCGTCGTGCTGCTCCAGCCCGGGCACGCGGGCCAGGCGGGTCTGCACGTTGCCGCGGATGTCCACCAGCTCCAGATCCGGGCGCAGCGCCTTGAGCTGGGCCACGCGGCGCGGCGAGCCCGTGCCCACCCGGGCGCCCTCGGGCAGGGTCGCCAGGGTGAGGCCGTCGCGGGCGCACAGGGCGTCCCGCAGGTCGGCCCGGGCCGGCACCGCGGCGATCTCGAGGGTCTCCGGCTGGGCGGCCGGCAGGTCCTTGAGCGAGTGCACCGCCGCGTCCACGACGCCGTCGAGCACGGCGGCCCGCAGCGCCGAGGCGAACACGCCGGTGCCGCCCAGCGAGGCCAGCGAGCCGGTGGTGACGTCGCCCTCGGTGCGGATCACCACCAGCTCGTGGGCCAGGCCGGATCGCTCCGTGAGCGCCTCGGCCACGTGGCTGGTCTGCGTGGTCGCCAGGGCGGAGCCCCGGGTGCCGATGCGCAGGGGGGTCACGGTCTCAGGCCTCCTCGGCGGGGGCCGCGGCGCCCGCCTCGTGCTCGGCCAGCCCGCGCACGGCGGCGTCGACCGCGGACGTCGTCGGCCGCGTCGAGCCGTCCCGCATCACCTTGGCGCAGCAGTCCGGCCGGCACACGTCGTACCAGGCCGGGAAGCAGCCGGCCGCGGCGCGGCCCTCGCGGCGGCCCAGCCGCTCCTCCACGATGTCCACGAGCCCGGCCACGAACCGCGGGTCGGTGCCCGGGGTGGGGCTGCGACGGAACCCCACGCCCAGCCCCTCGGCGGTCTCCTTGGCCTCGGTGTCGAGGTCCCAGACCACCTCCATGTGGTCCGAGACGAAGCCCAGCGGCACGACGACGAAGCCCGCCACGGCGCGCCCCTGCGCGTCCGTCTCGGCGCCCTCGCCCGCGAGGTGCTCCATCGCGTCGTTGATGTCCGGCTCGAGCCACGGCACCGAGGGCGGGCCGGAGCGCGACTGGTACACGAGCGACCACGGCACGTCCGCGGCCTCGGGCACGCCGGCGAGGATCTCGCGGGCCACATCGAGGTGCTGCGCCGAGTACACGTCCGCACCCTCATCGCCCGGCTCCGCCCCCGCCTGCGCGCGCAGGTCGGCGGCGAGGCCGCGCGGGCCGGCGGCGGCGGCGTCGGAGGTGGGGATCGAGTGGGTCGCGAAGAGCACGTGGATCCGCGCGTCGTCCCCCAGCTCCGCGCGCAACGAGGCCAGGTCCGCGCGCAGGCCGTCCCGGAACGGCTCGATGAAGCCGGGGTGGTTGAAGTACTGGCGCGTCTTGTCCAGGTCCACCTTCCCGGTCAGGCCGGTCTGCTCCAGGGCCATGCCCATGTCCTCGCGGTACTGGCGGCACGAGGAGTAGCAGGAGTACGCGGATGTGGTGACCGTCAGGATGCGGCGGTGCCCGTCGGCGTGCATCCGCGCGAGGGTGTCCGGGAAGTAGGGCTCCCAGTTGCGGTTGCCCCAGTACACGGGCAGGTCCAGGCCGCGGGCGGCCAGCTCGGCCTCGATGGCCGCCTTCAGCGCGCGGTTCTGCGCGTTGATGGGGCTGACGCCGCCGTTGGCGCGGTAGTGGGTGGCGACCTCCTCGAGGCGCTCGTCCGGGATGCCGCGCCCGCGCGTGACGTTGCGCAGGAACGGGATCACGTCGTCCTGGCCCTCGGGCCCGCCGAAGGAGGCGAGCAGCAGGGCGTCGTAGTCCTTGGGGGCCATCACGCCGCACACGTCGTAGTCGACGCCGGCGGCGGCCTTCTCGGGCGTCCGGAGGGCCGGGGCGACGCCGGCGTCCGGGCCGGTGTGGACGGGCGCGTCGGCGCGGGGCTCGGGGGCGGTAGTCATCAGGCCAGCACCTCCGCGATCTCGGCGGTCTCCAGACGGCGTCCGGTGTAGAACGGCACCTCGCTGCGCACGTGCAGGCGGGTCTCGTTGTTGCGCAGGTGGCGCATCATGTCCACCAGGTCCGTCAGCTCGTCCGCCTCGAGGCCCAGCAGCCACTCCCAGTCGTTCAGGCCGAACGCGCTGGTGGTGTTCGCCCACACCTGCGGGAAGTCCTGGCCGAGCTGGCCGTGCTCGCGGAGCATGCGGGCCCGCTCCTTCGGGTCCAGCAGGTACCAGTCGTACGAGCGCACGAACGGGTAGAAGCACAGCCACTTCAGGGCCTTGCGGCCCATGGCGAAGGCGGGGACGTGGTCCTTGTTGAACTCGGCCATGCGATCTGCGCCCATGGCCGAGAGCACCATCGTGGTGCCCTCGAGCAGACGGGTGCGGCGCAGCTCGCGGATGGCGGCCTGCAGGTCCTCGGGCACCTGGCCGTACATCCACACCATGACGTCGCCGGCCTCGCGCATGCCCGAGACGTCGTAGACGCCGCGCACGGTCACGCCGGTCTGGGCCACCCGCGCGACGGCCTCGTCGAACTCCTTGGCGGCCTTCTTCGCGTCGCGGCCCTCCAGTCCCAGCCAGCCTGGCTCGCCCTGCGGGCGGGCGAACACGGTGTAGGTGGTGAACCAGTCCTTGCCGGCCTCGGCAGGGGTGGTGGTGCTGTCCTTGGTCATGGTCCTCTTCCTTGGGATCCGATTGCGTCAGGGGTGGTCTGGGGGCGAGGTCAGCCGGCGGGCGGTGCGTCGGCGCCGAGGGTGCGGTCCACGCCGGCGACGACGGCGGCCAGCCCGGTGCCGTGCACCCAGCTGCCCACGAGGTCGAGGCCGGGCACGTCCCGTGCCCAGTCGATCAGCGTGTCCGCCTTCGCGCGGTCGGGGCCGGCCTGCGGCGGGATGGAGCGGCGCCAGCGGGTGACGGTGCGGGCGACGACGTCCTCCTCCGCCAGCGGCACCCCGGTGAGAGTCGCCGTGTCCACGAGCGCCTGCGCGAGCAGCTCCTCGTCCGCGCTGCGGTGGCCCAGGGCCTCGGGCCCACCGCCCTGGCGGCCGTAGGACAGGCGCAGCACATGGCGGTGGGGGTGACGGGCGACGCCGTCCTCCTGCGGCCGCGCGACGACCTCGCGCAGCCACGCCCACTTGGCGGTGGCGTGGGTCAGGGCCTTGGCGGCCACGTCCGTCCCGGCGCCGACCAGCACTCCGGTGCCGCGTGGCGCGTCGTCCAGGCCCGCGGCCTCGACGACGAGCGTGGCCAGCGCGATGCCCTCGCCGAGGGCGGGGCCGGCGTCAGGGTCCAGGGCCTCGGCCGAGAGCGGGGCCAGCAGGTCCCAGGCGGTGACGCCGTCCACGGCCAGCACGACGCGGTCCACGTCGAGCCCGCGGACGACCTCGTCGTCCCGGTCCGAGATCTGGGCCCACCAGCCGCCGGTGGCGGGCACGCGGGACAGGGCGGCCACCCGGACGCCGCGCAGGACGGTGGCCCCGTCCTCGCGCAGCGCCTCGACGAGCCGACCGGTGAGGCGGACCATGCCGCCGTCCAGCCCGGCCACGAGCGAGCCGGGTGTCCCGGTGGACCGCAGCGCGGCGACGCCCGCGGCCAGCCCGCCGTGCTCCACGGCGGCGGCGAGCAGGCCGGGGGCCACGCGCGCCAGCTCGACGACCGCGGGGTCGGCCGAGTGGACTCCGGCGACGACGGGGGCCACGAGGCGTTCGAGCACCTCGTCGCCGAGGCGGTCGGCCACGACCTGCGCGACGGTCACCGGTTCACCGGCCGCGAGCGCGGCGGCCCAGCGATCCATGGGGGCCTCGGCGTCCTGCCGGGCGCGCTCCAGGCCGGCCG
This sequence comes from Micrococcus sp. GbtcB5, assembly GCF_019091605.1. NCBI lineage: Bacteria > Bacillati > Actinomycetota > Actinomycetes > Micrococcales > Micrococcaceae > Micrococcus > Micrococcus sp. GbtcB5. The sequence goes on along the minus strand of NZ_JAGXJK010000004.1, from coordinate 90,343 downwards.
GCGTGAGGGCGGCGGCGAGGTCCTCGGCGTCGAGGTCGCCGGGGATGCCGACGATGCCGAGACGCGGGGCACGCACGGGGCCGGCGGGACCGTGCAGCCACGAGCCGAGGGGCTCGGGCGCGACGATCTTCTCGCCCAACCCGAGCTCCTCCACGAGCGCGCGCACGGCGGCGCCGCGGACGGCGAACGACTCGGCGCCGCCGTCGAGTTCGAGGGTCTGGGTCTCGGGGGCCCCGGTCTCGCCGTGCGAGGGGACGTCGAGGAAGCGCGGGGAAACCGCGCCCCCGAGCACGGAGGTGGCCTCGGCGAGGGTCACGTCCCAGCCCGCCGCGGACAGTCGGTGGGCCGCGACGAGGCCGGCGATGCCGCCGCCGACCACGAGCGCCGTGCCGCTCATGCGCGCTCCTCCCGCTCGGCGGTCTCGGCCCCCGGTGCCGGGTCCTGGCCCTCCCGCTCCGGCACGGGCAGGGAGTGGATCAGCTCGACCACGCGGGTCAGCACGGCCGCGTCCGTCTCCGGCGGCACGCCGTGGGCGAGGTTGACGACGTGACCGGGCGCGACGGCGCCGGAGGCGACGACGTCGCGCACGTGGGCCTCGAGGACCTCCCACGGGGCGGCGAGCAGGGCCGGGTCGATGTTGCCCTGCAGGGGCACGGCGCCGCGTCCGTCGGGGCCGGGGTTCGCGCTGAGCCGGCGGTGCGCCTCGGCGAGCGTGAGGCGGTGGTCTACGCCAACGGCGGTCGCGCCCGCGTCACGCAGGTGGTGCAGGAACTCTCCGGTGCCCGTGCCGAAGTGCAGGAGCGGGGCGCCGTCGGGGACGCCGGGCCCGGCGAGGTCGGCGACATGGGCGAGGGCCGCCGTCGAGTGCGGCTGCACGTGCTCGAGGTAGTCGTCCGCCGAGAGCGAACCGGCCCACGAGTCGAACAGCTGCGCGGCGGAGGCGCCGGACTCGAGCTGGGCGCGCAGGAACTGGCCGGACACGGTGGCCGCCCAGCCGGCCAGGGCGGCCCACGTCTCGGGGTCGGCGTGCATCATGCGCCGCGGGCCGAAGTGGTCGCGGGAGGGACGGCCCTCCACCATGTACGCCGCCAGCGTGAAGGGGGCACCGGCGAAGCCGATCAGGGGGCGCGGGCCCAGCTCGGCGACGGTGGCCGCGACGGCCTCGCGGATGACGTCCAGGGCGGCGTCCTCGAGGACGGGCAGCGCGGCGACGTCGTCGGCGGTGCGGACGGCCTGGCCGAGCACGGGGCCCACGCCGGGCTGGATCTCCACGTCCACGCCCGCCAGGCGCAGGGGGACCACGATGTCCGAGAAGAAGATCGCCGCGTCGACGTCGTGGCGGCGCACCGGCTGCATCGTGATCTCCCGGACCAGGTCCGGCATGAGGCAGGAGTCGAGCATCCCGATCCCCTCGCGCACCCGGCGGTACTCGGGCAGCGAACGGCCGGCCTGCCGCATGAACCACACGGGGTGGCGGTCGGGGCGCTGGCCGCGTAGCGCGCGAAGGAGCGGGCTGGCCACGGTCGAGCGTGATGGATCCTCGGTGCGCAGCGGGTGCTCGGCGGGCAGTGCCGGGACGGCCGCGGGGGTCTCGGGGGTCTGGGACAGGGCGGACATGCCCCCCAGTGTCCCACCGGTCGTGTCGCGGTGGCACATCCGCGTCCTCCGTGAGCGTCGTCACACTGGCCGGCGGCGCCCGGGTCAGGTCCGCCTTCCCGGACGGGCGGGGCGGTCGGGGCTAGACTTGGCCCGCTGTGACTGTCTTCTCTCTCGTCGCCTCCCACCATGATCTGGACCTGGACACGGTCGCCCGCCTCAGCGCCGGCGCGACCGGGGTCGGGCCCGCCCTGCCCGGCAGCGGTGCGGCGGGCGCCGTCGTGCTGGCCACGTGCAACCGCGTGGAGATCTACGCCGAGGCCGACGGGGTCGGCGTCGAGGTCGCCCGCGCGGGGCTGCTGTCCGCCGTCGCCGCCTCCACCTCCCTGCCGGACGAGGACGTGCACGCCGCGTTCCGCACACTCGACGCCGACGCCACGGCCCGTCACCTCTTCGAGGTCGGCGCCGGACTGGACTCCGCCGTGGTGGGCGAGCGCGAGATCGCCGGTCAGGTCCGACGCGCCCTGACGGCGGCCCAGGAGGCCGGCACCGCCTCGGGTCCGCTCGTCCGCCTCTTCGAGTCCGCCACGCGCACGGCCAAGGACGTCGGCTCCCGCACGGCGCTCGGCGCGGCCGGCCGCTCGGTCGTCTCCGTCGCCCTGGACCTCGCGGAGGAGCTGCGCGGTCTCACCGACGCCGCGGCCCAGCGCGACTTCTGGGCCGGGGCCACCATCCTGCTGATCGGCACGGGCGCCTACGCCGGCACCACGCTCGCGCAGCTGGCGGACCGGGGCGCGACCACCGTCGGCGTGCACTCGGCCTCGGGCCGCGCGGAGCAGTTCGTCGCGGACCGCGGCGGCTGGGCCCTCGCGCTCGGCGGCGAGGCCGTGGCCGGCGCCGTCGCCGAGGCGGACGTGATCATCGGCTCCTCCGGCGGCGAACGCCAGATCAGCCCCGAGCGCCTCCAGGAGCTGCGCAAGGGCGGACGGCGTCCGCTCACGGTGGTCGACCTGGCCCTCTCGCGCGACTTCGACCCGGCGGTCGCGGACCTGCCGGACGTCGATCTCATCACCCTCGAGTCGGTGCGGCTGGCCGCACCCGAGCAGGCCCAGGTCGCCGTCGCGGAGGCCCGCGCGCTCGTGGACGACGCCGTCGAGGAGTACCGCGCCGCGCAGCGTGGCCGCAGTGCCGACGCGGCGATCAAGGCCCTGCGCCGCCACACCCTCGGTGTGCTCGACCGGGAGCTCGAGCGCGTGCGCGCCCGCCACGGCTGCACGGCGGCCGCCGAGGAGGTGGAGTTCGCCCTGCGCCGCATGGTGAACCAGCTCCTGCACGAGCCCAGCGTGCGCGCCAAGCGGCTCGCCGCCGAGGGCCGGCTCGACCGCTATGAGGACGCCCTCGAGGCGGTCTTCGGGATCGAGGCCCCCGGCCGCCCCGCCCCCGCCGTGGGCACGGTCGAGGCGGCCTGCCCCGCGCACGAGGACGACGGCGGCGCCGCGCGCATCGCGTGAGCCCGCCCCGCGCCAGGAAGACCCCGTGACCGCCCACCCCGCCGCCACCGCGCCCGACGAGCCCGGGCGAGGCCGTCGTCTGCCCCGGCACAAGCGTCGCCGCCAGCTGCTGGACTGCGCCCGCGCGGTCTTCGCCGCCGAGCGGTACGCGGGGGCCTCCATGGAGCAGATCGCCGAGCGGGCCGAGGTCTCCAAGCCGGTCCTCTACCAGCACTTCCCCAGCAAGCACGAGCTCTTCCTCGAGCTGTTGGACGCCGAGGTCGCGAGCCTGCGCGCGCTCCTCGAGGCGGCGATGGACACCCGCCGGGACAACCGCGAACGGGTGCGGGCCACCGTCGCCGCCGTGTTCGAGTACATGGCCTCCCCCGAGCGGACCCACCGCCTCATCTTCGACTCCGGCATCGACGCGGACCCGGAGGTGCGCACGCGCAGCGAGGCCGTCCACCGGCTGCTCTCCTCCGAGGTCGCGCGCACCATCCGCGCGGACACCACCGTAGCCGAGGCCGAGGCCGAGGTGCTCTCCCGCGGACTCGTCGGCTATCTCCTGGGCGCCGCCCGCCACTGGGCGGACCGGCTCGACGCCGACGCCCGCCCCGCCGCCGCCGAGATGGCCCGCACGGTGGACGCGCTCGTCTGGCGCGGCCTCGCCTCGCTGCCCTCCGCGGACGACGCGCCGCGCTGACCCGGCCGTCCGGCCCGTTTCGCCCGCGGGTGAACCTCGTGGGCGCCCGTCCACCCCGCCGAGCGGTCCCGTAGGCTGACGGTGGACCGCACAGGACGCGACGAAGAGAAGAGGTTCCCCATGGAGATCCGCATCGGTGTGCAGCACGTCGGCCGCGAGGTCGTCATCGACAGCGAGCAGTCGGCGGACGAGGTCCGCTCCCTCGTGGACGCCGCCGTCGCCGACGGCACCCCGCTGGTCCTGGCGGACGCCAAGGGCCGCCAGGTGGTCGTCCCCGGCGACCGCATCGGCTTCGTGGAGATCGGCGCGAAGAAGTCGGGCCCGCTCGGGTTCGCCGCCTCTTGACCCGCCCGCACGCCCCGGTGATCCGCCGGGGCGTGCGTCGTCTCGGCCCCCTGCCCAGGAGCATCGCCATGTCGCCTCACGCCCTCGGCCTCCGCGGCCCCGCCGACCCGGCCCTGCTCGAGCGCCTCGCCGCCCTGCGGACGGAGCTCGAGCTGCCGCCGGCCTTCCCCGCCCCCGTCCTGGCCGAGGCGGAGGCGGCCGCGCGTGAGGTGCACGCGGGCCTGACCGGGAGCCCGGACCACGCGGACCGCACGGCGCTGCCGTTCGTCACCGTGGACCCCGCCGGCTCCACGGACCTGGATCAGGCCCTGCTCCTGACCCCCGCCGACGACGACGGCATCCTCGTCCGCTACGCGATCGCGGACGTGCCCGCCTTCGTGGCCCCGGGCGGCGCCGTGGACGCCGAGGCCCGCCGCCGCGGCCAGACCGTCTACCTGCCCGACGGCCGGGTCCCCCTGCACCCGGAGGTGCTGAGCGAGGACGCCGCCTCCCTGCTCCCCGACCGCGAGCGCCCGGCGTTCGTCTGGACGTTCCTGCTGGACGCCGCGGGCGCCGTCGTCGAGACCGGCCTCGAACGCGCCCGCATCCGCTCCCGGGCGCAGCTGACGTACGGGCAGGTGCAGGCCTTCCTCGACGCACAGCCGGGGGCGCAGGCGCAGACGACGCCGCGTCCCGGGGTCACCGACGCGGACCGGGCCGCCGCCGAGGGGTGGCCGGCCGAGGTGCGCGACTCGCTGACGCTGCTGCCGGAGGTGGGCCGACGGCGGGCCGCGCAGGAGGCCGCCCGCGGCGGCGCCTCCCTGAACCTGCCGGACCAGGAGGTCCGTGTCACCGAGGACGGGGCGCACGAGCTCGTGCACCGGGCGCCGCTGCCGGCGGAGGAGCACAACGCCCAGCTCTCCCTGCTGACCGGCATGGCCGCGGCCGAGCTGATGCTGGCCGCCGGGGTCGGGATCCTGCGCACGATGCCGGCGCCGGACGCCGAGGCCGTCGCCGCCTTCCGAGAGCGCACACGCGCCCTGGGCGCCCCGTGGGACGAGGGCCAGGACTACGGCGCCTACCTGCGTTCCCTCGACCCCGCCGACGCGCGGCACCTGGCGGTGCTGCACGCGGCGACCGGGCTGTTCCGCGGCGCCGGGTACACGGCCTTCGACGCGCAGGCCGAGGACCCGGCCCTGCGCACACCGCCGGATGAACCGGCCCAGGCCGCGCTCGCCGCCCCCTACGCCCACGCCACCGCTCCGCTGCGCCGGCTCGTGGACCGCTTCGTCCTGGCCCTGTGCCACGCCCATGCCATCGGCGCCCCCGCCCCCGCATGGGTCCGCAGCGCCCTGCCCGCGCTGCCCGCCCTCATGGCGGACTCGTCGCGCCGGGCCTCGGCCGCCAGCCGGACGGCGGCGGACCTCGTGGAGGCGGCGGCGCTCGAGTCCCGCGTCGGCGCGGAGCTCGAGGGGATCGCGGTGCGCGAGGCGAAGGACGGCACGGAGGTGTGGCTGCTCGACCCGGCCGTGAGCCTGCGGGTGCCGGGCAGCGTCCCGGCGGGCACCCGGGTGCGCGTGCGGATCGAGGGCGTGGACCGCGCCTCGGGTGCGATCACGGCCGCGGGGGTAGACTGGCCGCACAGCTCACGCTGACCCAGGATGACCGGTCGCTCTCTGATCACCCTGACCCGCCGCCCGCGCCCCTGACGCCCGGGACGGCACCATGACCTGCCGGATCCGGCACGGCCCGCCTCGCACGGCGCGCCCGGCCCGGTTCCACGGGGCGCCGCCCGTCGGCCGCTCCGCGTGCTTGCCTCGCGATCGGCTTCCGCTTGAACCGCGCGCACGGCGGAGCCGGGCCTCCCGCCCGCCGTGACGACGCCCGACCAGGAACGCGAGTCGCCATGACCCAGAACTCCGAGCACACCCCCGCCTCCGCCGACCTCGACCCGACGGTCGCCGCGATCGCGGAGGACATCGTCACCGAGGACGCCGTGCCCGTGGCCCCCGAGCAGACCTTCGCCGACTTCGGGGTGCACCCCGCGATCGTCGAGGCCCTGGAGGCCAAGGGCATCGTCCATCCCTTCCCCATCCAGGCCATGACCCTGCCGGTCGCCCTCGGCGGCCACGACATCATCGGCCAGGCCAAGACCGGCACCGGCAAGACCCTCGGCTTCGGCATCCCCGCACTGCAGCGCGCCATCGGCCCGGGCGAGCCCGGCTGGGACGGCCTCGAGGCCAAGGGCACCGCGGGCGCCCCGCAGGCCCTGATCGTCGCCCCGACGCGCGAGCTCGCCGTCCAGGTGGCCGGCGACCTCACGGCCGCCGCGGCCCGGCGCCCCCTGCGCATCGCCACCATCTACGGCGGCCGCGCCTACGAGCCGCAGATCGAGGAGCTGCAGCGCGGCGTCGAGATCGTCGTCGGCACCCCCGGCCGCCTCATCGACCTGATGCGCCAGCGCCACCTGCGCCTGGACCTGGTGAACACGGTGGTGCTGGACGAGGCCGACGAGATGCTGGACCTCGGCTTCCTCCCCGACGTCGAGACCCTGCTCGCCGCCGTCCCGGCCGTGCGTCAGACCATGCTGTTCTCGGCCACCATGCCGGGTCCCGTGGTCGCGATGGCGCGCCGCTACATGACGCAGCCGACCCACATCCGCGCGGCGGACCCGGAGGACGAGGGCCTGACGAAGAAGGACATCCGTCAGCTCGTCTACCGCGCCCACCACATGGACAAGGACGAGCTCGTGGCCCGCGCCCTGCAGGCCGAGGGCCGCGGCCGGACCATCATCTTCACGCGCACCAAGCGCACGGCCGCTCGCGTGGCGGACGAGCTGACGGCGCGCGGCTTCGCGGCCGGCGCGCTGCACGGCGACCTCGGCCAGGGCGCCCGCGAGCAGGCGCTGCGCGCGTTCCGCAACGGCAAGGTGGACATCCTCGTGGCCACCGACGTCGCGGCGCGCGGCATCGACGTCGACGACGTCACGCACGTGTTCAACTTCCAGGCGCCGGAGGACGAGAAGACCTACGTGCACCGCGTGGGCCGCACGGGCCGCGCCGGCAACAAGGGCGTGGCGGTGACCCTCGTGGACTGGGAGGACATGCCGCGCTGGTCCCTGATCGACAAGGCGCTCGGCCTCGGCCAGCCCGAGCCGGTGGAGACCTACTCCTCCTCCCCGCACCTGTTCTCCGACCTCGGCATCCCGAAGGGCACGAAGGGCCGTCTGCCGCAGGCCAAGCGCGTGCTCGAGGGCCTCGAGGGCGAGACGCTCGAGGACCTCGGCGGCCCCGAGGCGAAGCAGCGCGACGGCGGCCGCGGACGGGGTCGCGAGGGCGGTCGGTCCCGCGACGGCGAGCGCGGCGGCCGTGAGGGCGGCCGCGGCGGACGTGGCGGACGGAACCGGGGCGGCCGCTCCGGCGAGGGCCGCGACGATGCACGCGGCGGAGGCCGCGGCGAGCGCTCGGCCCGCGGGCGTGGTGAGGTACCCGCCGAGCAGCGCGCCGAGGGCCGGGGCCGTGGTCGCGGCGAGGGCCGCGAGCGCACCGCCTCGCGCTCCGAGGCCCCCGCAGCCCGGACGCCGGAGCCGGTGGCCGGCGTCGAGCTGACGGAGGCCCGCCGGGCCGAGCGCGCCGAGGCGCGGGCCGAGGCCCGTCGTCGCCGGGGCGGCCGCACCCGCACGCGCCGCCGCAACGGCGAGGTCGTGGACGGCTGACCCTCCCTTCCGGGCCCCCGGGAGTCTTCTGCGCCAATGACCCTTCTGACCGCCGTGCAGGCGGCCGGAAGGGTCATTCGCGCAACGGATCCTCCGCCGTCGCCCCGGCCGTCCGGGCTCAGCCGCGGATGATCGCCGTGCCGGTGCCCTGCCGCTCGATCTCGGCGAGCACCTCCGCGCCCGTGGTGTGCTCGCCGATCGGATTGGGCTTGCCCGTGCCGTGGTAGTCGGACGAGCCGGTGACGAACAGCCCGTGCCGGTCCGCGAACGCGCGCAGCCAGGTGCGCTCCTCCGCCGGGTTGTCCCGGTGCTCGACCTCGACCCCCGCCAGTCCGGCCTCGGCCATCTGCTCGAACACCTCGTCGCCCACCACGCGGCCCCGCATGCGCGCCCGGGGATGCGCGAACACCGGCACCCCGCCGGCGGCCCGGATGAGCGCGACCGCCTCGGCCGGGTCCGGGGCGAAGTGCGGCACGTAGTACTTGGACCGGCCGGCGAGGATCTCCCGGAACGCCGCGGAGCGGTCCGGGACGGCCCCGATCGTCACGAGGGCGTCGGCCAGGTGGGGCCGGCCGATCGTCGCGTTCTCCGCCGCGTGCTCCTGGACCAGCTCCCACGTGATCGGGAAGTCCGCGCCCAGGCGCCGCACCATCTCCTGCGCCCGGATCAGCCGCGCGTCGCGGGCCAGGCCGACCTCCCGCAGCAGGGCGGGGTCCTCGGGGTCGTGCAGGTAGCTGAGCACGTGCACGCTCACGCCGTCGGCGGAGGTGCAGGACATCTCCATGCCGGGCACGAGCGTCAGCCCGGTCTCCCGCGCGGCCTGGGCGGCCTCGGCCCAGCCGGCGGTCGTGTCGTGGTCGGTGAGCGCGAGGCCGTCCAGCCCGGCCCGCGCCGCCGCACGCACCACGTCGGCCGGCGGCTCGGTGCCGTCGGACTCGGTCGAGTGCGTGTGCAGGTCGTAGCGGGCCATGGCGGCCATGGTACCGAGACCCGCGCGCGGCGGCCCCGACCTGCCCGCGCCCACCGGTGCCATGATGGAGGGCATGACCGATGCCGCACAGCACCCCGCCCAGACCGCCCCCGACCAGCCCGCCGCCACCCCCGAGGCGGGCGCCGACGGCGCCGGCGCGGTGAACCCCCAGCCGCTGGCCGAGCGCGTCGACAACCGCTCGCAGCGCCCCGCCTCGAACGCCTTCCGCGACTTCATGGCCTCCGGCTGGGCGCCCTCGTCGCAGGCCCTGCCCGATCCCGACGCCTCTGCCCCGTACGCCGCCCGGCGGCGGGCCGCCGTCTCCGCGCGCTTCCCGGGCGAGCGGATCGTGGTGCCGGCCGGCCGCCTCAAGGTCCGCTCGAACGACACCGACTACCGCTTCCGCGCGCACTCCGCGTTCGCCCACCTGACGGGCCTCGGCGTGGACCACGAGCCGGACGCCGTGCTCGTGCTCGAGCCCGCGGACCCGGGCGCCGGCGACGACGGCACGGACCACACCGCCACCCTGTACTTCCGTCCCCTGGCCGGCCGGGACACCGAGCAGTTCTACGCGGACTCGCGCTCGGGCGAGTTCTGGATCGGCCCCCGTCCGACCCTGGCCGGCCTGGCCGCCCGCACGGGTCTGCGCACGGTGGGGCTCGAGGAGCTCGAGTCCGCCGTCACCAAGAACGTGGCCGCGGACGGCACCGCGGTGCGGCTGCTGGCCGAGACCGACCAGGACGTGGACGCGCTGCTGGCCGCCGTCCGGACCGAGGCCGGCGTGGACCTGGCCGCCGCGGCCGAGGCCGACGCCCAGACCGCCGAGTTCCTCTCCGAGCTGCGCCTGGTCAAGGACGCGTGGGAGGTCGAGCGGATGCGCGCCTCGGTGGCCGCGACCATCGCGGGCTTCGAGGACGTCGTGCGGGCCCTGCCGCGCGCCGTGGGACACGACCGCGGCGAACGCGTGGTCGAGGGCGCCTTCTTCGCCCGCGCCCGCCTCGAGGGCAACGACCTGGGCTACGACACGATCGCGGCCTCCGGCAACAACGCCACGATCCTGCACTGGATCCGCAACACGGGCGCCGTGCGCCCGGGTGAGCTGCTGCTGCTCGACGCCGGCGTCGAGGACGACTCCCTCTACACCGCGGACATCACCCGCACCCTGCCCGTGTCCGGCACGTTCACGGACGTGCAGCGCCGCATCTACCAGGCGGTCCTCGACGCCGCGGACGCCGCCTTCGCGATCGTGCGCCCCGGCATCCGGTTCCGCGAGCTCCACGCCGAGGCCATGCGGGTGCTCGTCGACCGCCTCGACGGCTGGGGCCTGCTGCCGGTCTCGGCCGAGGTCGCGCTCTCGGACGAGGGCCAGCACCACCGGCGCTGGATGCCCCACGGCACCTCGCACCACCTCGGCCTCGACGTGCACGACTGCGCGCAGGCCAAGCGGGAGCTCTACCTGGACGGCGTGCTCGAGCCGGGCATGGTCTTCACGATCGAGCCGGGTCTGTACTTCAAGGAGGAGGACCTGGCCGTCCCCGAGGAGTACCGCGGCATCGGCGTGCGCATCGAGGACGACATCCTCGTGACCGAGGACGGGGCCGAGAACCTCTCCGCGGTCCTCCCCCGCACCCCGGACGAGATCGAGGCCTGGATGGCGCGGCTCCAGGCGTGATCCGGCGCGGAGGGCGCCCCTAGGGTTCGGACCATGGGTATCGACCTGACCACCGAGCTTACCGCCCTCCGCGACCGCCTCCTCTCCGCCGAGGCGGAGCACGCCGACCTCATCTCCCGCGTCCGGGAGCGCCACCGGGCCTCGGCCCGGAACCTCGTGCACTACGTCGCCCTGCGCGGCACCGACCTGCGGCCCCTGCAGGAGGCACTGAGCGACGCCGGACTGTCCTCTCTGGGCCGCATGGAGGCCGGCGTGCTGGGCCACGTGGACGCGGTGCTGGCCGCCGCCCGCGCGCTCGACGGCGACCCCGCCCCCGCGCCCGAGGACGACGCCCTGACCTCCGCCGAGGGCCGCGCCATCCTCGCCCGCAACGCGGCGAGCCTGCTCGGTCCGGCCCGCGGCGACCGGGACGCGCGCATCATGGTGACCATGCCCTCCGAGGCCGCCACGGACCCGGAGCTCGTGGTCCGGATCGCCGAGGCCGGCATGGACCTGGCGCGCGTGAACTGCGCCCACGACGACGAGCAGGCGTGGGCCGCCATGATCGCGGCGGTCCGCCGGTGCGCCGGTGCGGGCCGGCCCGCGCCCCTGGTCGCGATGGACCTGGCCGGGCCGAAGGTGCGCACGGGCCCCATCGAGCCGGGACCGCGCGTCGTGAAGGTGAAGCCCACCCGGGACGCCTCCGGGACCGTCACCGAGCCCTCCCGCGTGTGGCTCACCGCCGGGCCCCACGACGCCGTGGCCGCGGCTCACGGGCCGGAGGGCGCCGTCGTCGTGCCGCTGGCGGCCCCGGAGGGGACGACCCTGGCGGGCCTGCAGCGCGGCGACGAGATCGAGCTGACCGACGCGCGGGGTGCACACCGCAGGCTGGAGGTCGAGCAGGTGGACGGCGAGGGCGTGCTCGTGCGGGCGGAGAAGACGGTCTACTGGGCGACGGGCACGGCGCTGACGACGCCGCACGGTCCGCTCGAGGTGGGCCAGCTGCCCCCGCTCGAGCAGTCGATGCGCGTGCATGAGGGCGAGCAGATCGTGCTGACCCGCTCGCTCGAGCCGGTCCCCGCGGTCGACGCGCCGCCCTACCGGATCGGCCTCACCCTGGCGCAGGCGTTCGCGGACGCGGCGGTCGGCGACCGGGTCTCCCTCGACGACGGGCGGATCGGCGCGCGGATCACGGGGGTGTCCGACGACGAGATCACCCTCGAGGTGACCCAGGCCGGCCCGCGCGGGGCGAAGCTCAAGGCGGAGAAGGGCGTGAACTTCCCGGACACGCACCTGGACATCCCGGCCCTCACGGACGAGGACCTCGCCCACATCCCGTTCGCGGCCCGCCAGGCGGACATGGTGAACATGTCCTTCGTCCGCTCGGCCGAGGACGTGGCCCAGCTGATCGACGCGCTCGAGGCCGAGGACGCGCCGGACGTGGACATCACGCTGAAGATCGAGACGGTGGAGGCCTTCCGGCAGCTGCCGCGGATGCTGCTCGAGGCGATGCGCTGGCGGGACGTCGGGGTGATGATCGCCCGGGGCGACCTGGCGGTGGAGGCCGGCTTCGCACGGATGGCCGAGCTGCAGGAGGAGATCCTGTGGCTGTGCGAGGCGGCGCACGTGCCCGCGATCTGGGCCACCCAGGTCCTCGAGTCCCTCGCCAAGACCGGCCTGCCCTCACGGGCGGAGATCACGGACGCCGCGATGGCGCAGCGGGCCGAGGCCGCGATGCTGAACAAGGGCCCGTACATCGACCGCGCCGTCACCGTCCTCGGCGACATCCTGGGCCGGATGCACGGTCATGCGAGCAAGAAGCGCGACATGCTCCGGCGGCTCGAGTCCTGGTCCCTCTGACGGGGCTCAGCCGCGCGGCTCGTCCTGGGGCCGGGGCGGGTGGCCGCCGCGCGCCTCGATGAGCTTGGCGACCTCCTCCGGGGGCAGGGTCACGCCGTAGGAGCGGTCCAGGCCGGTGGGCGCGGGGTCCGCCTCCGGGACGGGCCGGGCCGGCGCCTCGGGTCCGCCGGGAGCGGGCGCCGCGTGGGACCCGCCCGACGACGGCGCGGCGGCCGGGGTGGCCTGCACGGGCCCGTCCTCGGCCTCCTCCGCGGCGGGCGCGGGCGCCGGCTGCGGGGCCGCGGGCGGCGTCGGGGCCGCGGCACCGCCCAGGCCCAGCTCCTGGCGGGCGCGGGCGGCGTGGTCGAACGCGACCACGAGGTCGAAGGCCGTGGGCACGACGGCCTGCGAGGACGCGAAGCCGTGCTGGCCCCGACGCATCGCGAAGCCGATCACGCCGAAGATCAGCCACACCGCCAGGCCCAGCAGCATGGAGGTGAGGATCTGCCCCGGGCCGGCCTCGGGGGCCAGCAGGTAGAGGAACACGCCGATCAGTCCACCGAAGAACACGCCGCGCACTCCCGCGGACAACGCCACCTGGGCGTAGTTCAGCCGGCCGCGCACCCGCTCCACGACCCGCAGGTCCTTGCCCACGATCGACACGGCGCTCACGGGGAAGTCCGTGGCGGCGAGGCGGTCCACCTGCTCGCGCGCCTGCGCGTAGGTGGCGTAGGTGGCCAGCAGCTCTCCGCGGGGCAGGCCCTGCTCGGCGCCGGGCTGAGGGTTGGACATCATGAACGACATGGACCCATTGTGCCCGGCCCGGCGCCCGGGCGGGCGGCGGTCCGCCGTACGCGGACACGGAGCCGCGGTCCGGCACGCCGTAGGCTGGGTCGGTGAGCTCCCCCAAGATCTTCGTGGCCCGCCTGCTGGGCCTGGACGTCTTCGACCCCCTCGGCGACCGCCTGGGACGGCTGCGCGACGTCGTCGTGCTGGACCGCGGCCCCGCCGCAGCCCCGTTCGCCACCGGCCTCGTGATCGAGGTCCCCGGCAAGAAGCGCGTCTTCGTCCCGATGACGCGGGTGACGTCCATGGACTCGGGCCGGATCATCACGACCGGGCTGATCAACCTGCGCCGGTTCTCCCGCCGTGGCGCCGAGCAGATGGTGGCCGCCGACCTCTTCGACCGGAAGGTGCGCCTCTCCGACGGGTCGGGCGAGGCCTTCCTGGAGGACATCGGGCTGGAGCAGCAGCGCAACGGCGACTGGCTGGTCTCGGACCTGTACGTGCGCCGCATCGTCGGCCGCGGCCCCTTCGGCCGCGCCCAGCGGGGCGAGCACCTCCTGCTGAACTGGGACGAGGCCCGCTGGACGGCGCAGGCCGACCCGCAGGGGGCCACGAGCTTCCTCGCCGCGCACGAGGACCTCAAGCCCGCCGACCTGGCGGACATGCTCCACGACATGTCGGAGAAGCGCCGCGTCGAGGTCGCCAGCGAGCTGCAGGACGAACGCCTCGCGGACGTGCTCCAGGAGCTGCCCGACGACGACCAGGTGCAGATCCTCTCCCAGCTGGACATCGACCGCGCCGCCGACGTCCTGGAGGAGATGGACCCGGATGACGCGGCGGACCTGCTCCACGAGCTGCCCGACTCCCAGCAGGAGCTGCTGCTCGAACGCATGGAGCCGGAGGACGCCGAGGACGTCCGGCGCCTGCTCGAGTACGAGGAGGGCACGGCGGGCTCGCTCATGACCCCCGTGCCGGTCATCCTCCCCCCGGAGGCCACCGTGGCCGAGGCCATGGCGACCATCCGACAGCAGGAGATCTCCCCCGCGCTGGCCTCGCTCGTGATCGTGGCCCGGCCGCCGCTGGAGACGCCGACGGGCCGGTTCCTCGGCGTCGTCCACTTCCAGCGCCTGCTGCGCTACCCGCCGCCGGAGGCGATCGGCAACATCATGGACAAGGACCTCGAGCCCGTCTCGGACCTCGCCCCCATCGCCCACGTGACCCGCGAGCTCGCGACCTACAACCTCACGTGCATCCCCGTGGTGAACGAGCAGGACCGCGTCGTCGGGGCCGTGAGCGTGGACGATCTGCTCGACCACATCCTGCCCGACGACTGGCGGGCCATGGACCTCGACGACGCCGAGACCCGCCCCGCAACCTGACCCCGCGGCCCGCCGCCGCACGACACCGGAGGTGTGAGCATGACCCAGACCGCGCGAGACCTGCGCCCGGGCCGCGGCACCGGCCTGGACACCCCGCTGAGCGCCAGCGGGCGCCGCGTGCCCCGGCTGGCCCCGAACCCGGACGCCTTCGGCGAGGCCACCGAGGGCATCGCCCGCTTCATGGGCACCCCGCAGTTCCTCGTCTGGATGACGCTGTTCTGCGCCGCCTGGCTGGGCTGGAACACGTTCGGCCCGATGGAGTGGCGGTTCGACTCCGCCGAGCTCGGCTTCACCGCGCTCACGCTCATGCTCTCCCTCCAGGCGTCCTACGCCGCACCCCTGCTCCTGCTGGCGCAGAACCGCCAGGACGACCGGGACAGGGTCGCGCTGCGCGAGGACCGTGACCGCGCCGAGCGCAACCTCGCCGACACCGAGTTCCTCACCCGCGAGATCGCCGGTCTGCGGCTGGCCGTCCAGGAGGTCGCCACGCGCGACTTCGTGCGCGGCGAGCTGCGCGGCGTCCAGGACGACCTCAGGGACGACCTCCGCGAGGCGCTGCGCGCCGAGCTGCGGGAGGAGATCCGGGAGGAGATCCGGGAGGAGCTGCGCGCCGGCCTCCCGGGCGCCGAGGCCCAGCCCCGCAAGAACAAGAAGACCAAGGGCCGCGGCCGGGATGCGCGGCGCGGCGACGCCGGCGCCGAGCCCACGACCACCACGCTCGCCACCCTCGCGGCCCAGGAGGCCCGCGAGGCCGGGGGGTCCGGTCCGGCGGCCGGTCCCGCCGACGGTGCGGGCCCGGTGGACGGGGGCGGCCGATGAGCGCCCTGGGCCTGCCCGTGCCCGAGGTCCGCACCGACCTCGAGCGCCGGGTGCTGGAACGGCTCGCCACGGTCCAGGACCCCGAGATCCGCCGCCCGATCACCGACCTCGGCATGGTGGAGTCGGTCCTGGAGACCGCCCCGGGCGTCGTCGAGGTCGCGGTCCTGCTCACGATCGCCGCGTGCCCCCTGCGCGGGACGATCCAGACGGACGTGGCCGCCGCCGTCGCCGACGTGCCCGGCTGCGGGTCCGTGGACGTGCGCGTCGGGGTCATGGAGCCCGAGCGCCGCCTGGCGCTGCAGGACGCCCTGCGCGCGGCCCGGCCGACGAACCCGTTCGGGAAGGACACGCTCACGCGCGTCCTCGCGGTGGCCTCGGGCAAGGGCGGCGTGGGCAAGTCCTCGGTCACGGCCAACCTCGCGGTCGCGCTCGCCGCGCGCGGGCTCGCCGTCGGCCTGATCGACGCGGACGTGCACGGCTACTCCATCCCCGGGCTCCTGGGCGTGACCGCCACCCCGACCAAGCTGGACCGGATGATCCTGCCCCCCGTGGTGCGGGACGTGAAGGTCATCTCGATCGGCATGTTCCTCGACGCGGACCGGCCGGTGGCCTGGCGCGGGCCGATGCTGCACCGCGCGCTCGAGCAGTTCGTCACGGACGTGCACTGGGGCGACCTGGACGTGCTGCTCGTGGACCTGCCCCCGGGCACCGGGGACATCGCGATCTCGACGGCGCAGCTGCTGCCCGCCTCGGAGCTGCTCGTGGTGACCACGCCGCAGCACGCCGCCGCGCAGGTGGCCGCGCGCGCCGGTCAGCTGGCGGAGCAGACGGGGCAGACCGTGGCCGGCGTCGTGGAGAACATGGGGCCGATGACCCTGCCGGACGGCACCGTGCTGGATGTGTTCGGGACCGGCGGCGGTGCCGAGGTGGCGGAGCGGCTGTCCGGGGTGCTGGACACTCAGGTGCCGCTGCTGGGCACCGTCCCCCTGGACCCGGCGCTGCGCGCGGGCGGCGACGCCGGCGAACCCGTGGTGGTGTCCGCGCCGGAGAGCCCCGCGGGCCGGGCGCTGACGCAGATCGCGCAGCGGGTGGCCGTGCGACCGCGCGGGCTGGCCGGGCGACCCCTGCCGTTCACCCCTCGCTGACCTCGGGTGCCGGCGCCCCGGCCGGGGCACCCGACGCGCGCGACGGCGTCAGGTCGCGTCGACGTCGAAGGGGGCGGGCGCCAGCCCGAGCAGCTCGAGGGGGTCCGGTTCGGTCTCGACGGCGGCAGGACGCTCCTCGGCGAGGGCCTCGGCGCGGCCGGAGGCCATCAGGGCTGCGGCGGCGCCGCCCACGGCGGCCGCCCCGGCGGCGGGCGCGGTCGACCGGGTCTGTGCGGCGGCACCGGACTCCGCGGCGGCGGTGCTGCCGGCCCCGGCGGGGCGGCGGAAGAGCGTGCGCGGATCCATGTCCGCCAGGTCCTGGCGGGTGAGGCCGCCGTGCACGTCCTCGGCGCTGACGCCCGTCGCCTGCGCCGCCCGGGACGCGGGCGTGGACGAGCCGCCGGCAGGCTCGCGGAGCGCGTCGCGGATGATGCGGCGCGGGTCGTACTGGCGGGGGTCGTACTTGCGCCAGTCCACCTCGTCGAAGTCCGTGCCGGTCTCCTCCTTGAACTGCGCCTTGGCACCCTCGGCCTTGTCGCGCATGACGCGCAGCCAGTCGGTGAAGGCGCGCGTGTACTCGGGGAGCTTCTCCGGCCCGAGGATGACGATCGCGAGCACCGCCAAGATGATGAACTCGCCGCCGTTGATACCAAACACCCTCCCAACTCTACTAGAGCGGCACCGCCCCACAGCCCGGAGCCGCGGGGGCGGGGCGGCTCAGCCGCGGGGGCGCGGCACGGCGTCCGCGATGCGTTCGAGGCCTCGCTCGAGGCGTTCCTCGACGGCGTCGCCGCCGCCCAGCTCGAGCACCCGTGCCCGCTCGGAGACCAGCAGGTGGGTGAGGACCGCGTCGGCGCGCTCGTCCGGCAGGCTGGCCTCCACGCGGTAGGCGGCCTGGGGCGTGGTCAGCTCGGCCGTCCAGCCGTCCTGCTCCCCCGCCGGGACGATCCGGTAGACGCCGCCGCCGGCCAGCCGACGCTCCTGTGCCCCCGTGCTCAGGGGCGCGGTCGAGGCACAGCCCTCCGGGGTGGCTCCCTCGATCCGGGGTCGGCACTCGCGGACGGTCACGGTCGGCTCGTCCCGGCCCCAGCCGACGACGACCTCCACGTCCTCGGCCGTCTGGGTGGTGTCCACGGTGAGCGGCTCCAGTCCGGCCCCCACGAGGGAGGGCACCGTCCAGCCCTGACCCCGCAGCTCCGCGACGGTGCCGCGCCGGTCCGTCGACGCGGTCCCGGCCGCCGGCAGGGCGACGGTGTCCGTCGGGGCCGTGCGCTGGGCCGTGGTGCGGGGCGCGCCGGCCACCCAGACCGCGGTGAACAGCCCGCCGAGCAGGACGACGAAGGTCAGCAGCCCCACCACCAGGCGGCCGGAGACGCCGCGGGCGCGCAGCACCGGGGCGACGACGGCGCCGGCCGGACGCTGGTGCACCGTGCGGGCGGCGTCGAGCACGCGGGCCCGGGCCTGGACGGTGGCGCGGCACTCGGGGCAGCGGTCCAGGTGGCGGGCGATGCGCGCCCGGGACGCGGCGGGGAGGGAGCCCTCGAGGTAGGCGTCCATGTGGCGCTGGGTGTGTCGACGTCCCATGCGGCCACCTCCTCGGTCCTCGCGTCCTCGGTCCGGCGAACGGCCTCCCGCACGGCGGGAGCCGGTTCGTGCCGTGTCCCATCATCGGCCCGCCTCCTGGGAGAACACTGGGTCGCGGCCGCGTGCCGGCCCGTACACTGGCCCGCGTCGCCCGTGCCGCGGGCGAGGTCCCGCCGTCGTCGTCCCGGAGTCAGCCATGAGCGCCCTGCAGCCCCAGCCCACCGACAAGCACGCGTCCTGGGCCTGGTCGGAGAGCCGGGCCACCGAGGACGACGTCGTCCTGCGCGCCCGCGAGCGCGCCGCCGAGCTGGACGTGCCGCCGGTGAGCGAGGGGACGGCGGCCCTGTTGACGGTGCTGGCGGCCACGCGTGCCCCCGCGGCGGTCGTGGAGGTGGGCACGGGCGCCGGCGTCTCGGGCCTCGCCCTGATGCGCGGTCTGCCCGAGCGCACGGTCCTCACCACCGTCGATCCGGACGCGGAGGCCCAGCGTGCGGCCCGCGAGGCGTTCTCGGAGGCCCGCCTGCCCACGAGCCGCACCCGCATGATCACGGGGCGCTCCCGGCTCGTCCTCCCCCGGCTCACGAGCGGCGCCTACGAGATGGTCCTGGTGGACGGGGACCCGGCCGCGCGTCAGTTCGACGTCGAGCAGGCCGCGCGCATGCTCGCCCCCGGCGGCGTGCTCGTCGTGGTGGACGCCCTCGACGGCGACCGCGTTCCCCGGCCCGCCGTGCGCGACGAGTCCACCGTGTCCGCCCGGGCGGTGGACCGCCTCATCCGGGAGGACGAGCACTGGCTGTCCGCCGTCGTCCCCTCCGGCACGGGCGTGCTGATCGCGGTGCGCCGCTGATCCGCGTCGAAGGGGTCCGGGCTCAGGCCTGGATGACGCCCTCGAGGCACTCCTTGAGCTCGCGGGCCTCGTCCGCGTTGATCTCCAGCACGAGACGGCCGCCGCCGTCGATCGGCACGCGCATGATCAGGCTGCGCCCCTCCTTGGTCACTTCCATGGGACCGTCCCCGGTGCGGGGCTTCATGGCGGCCATTGCGACTTCCCTTCTGGATGATGTTCCCGTCACGGCGTCCGGCGACCGCGGGAGCGGGCACTGACCGGACGCCTCCGGCGCCCCCGCACGCGGGCGTGCGCGAGGCCGGTCACATCACCATTATCGCGGATTCCGCGTGCGCGCGCCAAACGATGGCCCGCACCGAGCCCGGCCCACGACTCAGGCGTACCCCGCCGGATCGCCCCGGGAGGGGTCGGCGGCCTCGAGCTCGGCCACCCGGGCCCGCAGCGCGGTCGCCTCGTCCTCACGTTCCGCGAGGGCGTCCCGCAGCCGCAGCAGGACGGCGTCCACCTGGTCCCGCTGGTAGCCGGGCACCGCGACGGCCAGCCGCAGCAGGTCCACATCCGCCGCGCGCGGCCGCTCCGGCAGCAGCACGGGGTGCCCGGGCGTCCGTCCGGCCGGGTCGCCGGCCCGGAGCGTGAGCCGGCCCGCGAGGGCGGCGGCCAGGGCCGCCAGCACGACGACGAGCACGGCCACCAGGACGATCCACTGCGGCCCGCTCACGCGTCGGCCCTCCCCGCCGAGCAGAGCACGCACGCGACGGCCTCCTCGGCCGTGTCCACGAGCTGGACGAGGTCCGGGTCCTCGGGCGAGATCATGCCGCGCTCCACGAGCGTGCCGCGGATCCAGTCCACGAGCGGGCCCCAGAAGCCGCGGTCCACGAGGACCACGGGGAAGCGGGTGACGGTGCCGGTCTGCACGAGGGTGAGGGCCTCGAAGAGCTCGTCCAGGGTGCCGAGGCCGCCGGGCAGCACGACGAAGCCCTGCGCGTACTTGAGGAACATGACCTTGCGGACGAAGAAGTAGCGGAAGTCCACGCCCACGTGCACCCAGGGGTTCAGACCGGTCTCGAACGGCAGGTCGATCCCCAGGCCCACGGACTCTCCACCGGCCTCGTGGGCGCCCCGGTTGGCGGCCGCCATGGCGCCGGGCCCCCCGCCGGTGATGACCGTGTACCCGGCCCGGGCCAGGCGGGTCCCGACCTCGTGGGCCAGGACGTACTCGGCGCTGCCCTCGGGCGTGCGCGCCGAGCCGAACACGGAGACCGCGGGACCCAGCCCCGCCAGAGTGCCGAAGCCCTCGACGAACTCGGCCTGGATGCGCAGGACACGCCAGGCCTCGGACGTCGTCGAGGCGACGTCGGCGGCGGGGCGTGCGGCGTCGCCGGGCCGCCGGCCGTCGAGGAGGAGCTGGTCGAACGTGGGGGTGCGCGCCGCCTCCCCGCGCAGGACCTGCCCGCCGCGGCGGACGCGCTGGGGCTTGGCGGCGACGTCGCCGCCCGAGGGGTGCTCATGTGGGGCCATGGCGCCAGCCTAACGAGCCGGCGGGCCGCCGGGGCCGGCGTCGCACGGCGCACCGCGCCGGGTGTGGCGTGCGCTATATTCCACTGGCATGACGCAGATCACGCCTGAGCAGCCCCACGGCGCCCACCTCCCCGACGAGGCCGGTGTGCGGCGCCGTCGCGGTGCCGCGGGCGATGACCTGATCGTCCTTGAGGGCGTCAACAAGCACTTCGGCGACTTCCACGCCCTCCGACAGATCGACCTGCGGATCCCGCGCGGCCAGGTGGCGATCGTCCTCGGCCCGTCCGGCTCCGGCAAGTCGACGCTGTGCCGCACGATCAACCGGCTCGAGACCATCGACGACGACGGCGGCCGCATCCTGATCGACGGGCGGCCGCTCCCCACCGAGGGCAGACAGCTCGCCCAGCTGCGCGCCGAGATCGGCATGGTCTTCCAGTCCTTCAACCTCTTCGCGCACAAGTCGATCCTGGAGAACGTGACCCTCGGGCCCATCAAGGTGAAGGGCAAGCGCCGGGCGGACGCCGAGCGGCACGCCATGGAGCTGCTCGAGCGCGTGGGCGTGGCCCAGCAGGCGAGGAAGATGCCGGCCCAGCTCTCCGGCGGGCAGCAGCAGCGCGTGGCCATCGCCCGTGCCCTGGCGATGGAGCCGAAGGCCCTGCTCTTCGACGAGCCGACCTCCGCCCTCGACCCCGAGATGGTGCAGGAGGTCCTCGACGTCATGGTCCAGCTCGCCGAGGGCGGCATGACCATGGTCGTGGTCACCCATGAGATGGGCTTCGCCCGCAAGGCCGGGGACCGCGTGGTCTTCATGGCCGACGGCGCCATCCTCGAGGACACCGACCCCGACACCTTCTTCACGAACCCCCGACACGAGCGTGCCCAGGACTTCCTGGGCAAGATCCTCGCGCACTGACCCCGTCCCCCGTCGCACCCCACCGCACCGAACCAGAGGAGAGCACCATGCTCCGCACGAAGCTCCTGACCCTGTCCGCCGTCACCGCCGCGGCCGCGCTGTCCCTCACCGCCTGCGCGCCGTCGTCCTCGCAGGGCGGCGGTGGCGACGCCGCCGGCTCGTCCTCGGCCGGCGAGTCGACGTCGTCCGGCTCCGGCGAGAGCCTGCGCATCGGCATCAAGTTCGACCAGCCGGGCCTGGGCTACCGCGAGGGCTCGGCCCAGCCCACCGGCTTCGACACGGACGTGGCCCGCTACGTGGCGGACAAGCTCGGCGTGGCCGAGCAGGACATCGAGTGGGTCCAGACCCCGTCTGCGAACCGGGAGAACGCCCTGGAGAACGGCGAGGTCGACATGATCTTCGCGACGTACTCCATCACGGACGCCCGCAAGGAGCGCGTCGCCTTCGCGGGCCCGTACTTCGTGGCCGGCCAGGACCTGCTGGTCCGCGCGGACGACACCGCGATCACCGGCCCCGAGTCCCTCGACGGGAAGAACCTCTGCTCCGTCACCGGCTCCACCTCGGCCCAGAAGATCAAGGACCAGTTCGCCTCCGGCGTGAACCTGGTGGAGCAGGGCGGCTACGCCGAATGCGTGACCTACCTCGAGTCCGGCCAGGTGGACGCCGTGACCACGGACGACATCATCCTCGCGGGCCTGGCCGCCGCCGACGCCAACAAGGGCAAGTTCAAGGTCGTCGGCAACACCTTCACCACGGAGCGCTACGGCGTCGGCCTGCCGAAGGACTCGGAGCGCTGCGAGGACATCAACGAGGCGATCAAGGAGATGAAGGACTCCGGCGAGTGGAAGAAGGCCCTCGAGTCCAACACCGAGGGCACGGGCTACACCTACGACGAGACGCTGAACTCCGGCGAGGACGCTGAGTTCGAGCCCTGCGCCTGACGGCCTCCTGCGCCGGGTGGGCCGAGGGCGTGACCTGAACCGTCACCCTCGGCCCGCCCGGCGGCTCCCCTGCCCGTCAGCCCTGTCCCGACCCTCGGAGAAGACATGGAATCGATCTCCTCGCTCCTCGCGGACTACGGCGCGGACATCCCGCTCGCGTTCTGGACGAACATCAGGCTCGCGTTCCTCGCGACCCTCGGCTCGTTCGCCCTCGGCGTGGTGCTCGCCCTGTTCCGCATCTCGCCCGTCCCCTCGCTGCGCGCCCTCGGCACCGGCTACGTCAACGTGGTCCGCAACACCCCGCTGACGATCATCATGCTGCTCGGCGTGCTCGCCGTCTGGGGGCAGCTGAAGGTCAGCTTCTCGTCCGACTTCACGCTGAACTTCTTCATCTACGCCGTGATCGCGCTCTCGCTCTACCACGCGGCGTTCATGTGCGAGGCGATCCGCTCCGGCGTCAACACCGTCCCGCTCGGGCAGGCCGAGGCCGCCCGCTCCATCGGCCTGGGCTTCCTGCCCGCGGCCCGCCACGTGATCCTGCCCCAGGCGCTGCGCGGGGCCATCACCCCGCTCGGCAACACCGTGATCACGCTGACCAAGAACACCACCGTCGCCGCCGCGGCGTCGGTGGCGGAGGCCTCGGGCCTGATGAAGCGCATGATCGAGTTCAGCCCGGACGTGATGGTGGCGATCTTCCTGACCTTCGCGATCGGCTTCTGCCTGATCGTCATCCCCATCGGCCTGCTGACCACGTGGGCCTCGGAGAAGTGGGCGGTGGCCCGATGAGTGCCCAGGCCTCCGTCCTCTTCGACGCCCCGGGTCCGATCGCCCGCCGGCGGATCCTCCTCGCCAACCTCGTCTCCCTCGCCGCGGTGTTGGTCGTGGCGGTGCTCGTGCTGATCCAGATGAACGCCACCGGCCAGCTCTCCGGCCGCCGCTGGCTGGCCGCCGTCGACGGCGACGCGTGGCGGAACTACTACCTGCCGGGCCTGCAGTTCACCCTGCAGTCCGCGGGCATCGCCGTGGTCACCTCCGTGGTGTTCGGCCTGGTGTTCGGCTTCCTGCGGCTGGCCCCGTTCGGCCCGATGCGCTGGCTGGCCGCCGTCGTCGTCGAGTTCTTCCGGGCCGTGCCGGTGCTCGTGATGATGGTGTTCTTCTACCAGCTGTTCGCGCAGGTCGCGCGCACCGGGGCGATCCAGCCCCAGGACGGCCCGTACTACGCGGTGATCGCGGCGCTGACCCTGTACAACGGGTCCGTGATCGCGGAGCTGGTGCGCTCCGGGGTGCGCTCGCTGCCGCGCGGCCAGCGCGAGGCGGCCGCGGCGGTGGGCATGACGAGCATGCAGTCCCTGCGGCTCGTGGAGGTGCCCCAGGCCCTCATCGCCATGCTGCCCTCACTGCTGAGCCAGTTCGTGGTGATCCTCAAGGACTCGGCGCTGGGCTACCTCATCGGCTTCTTCGAACTCCTGCAGTACGCCCGCCAGCTCGGCTCCGGCAACGGCAACATCCTGCAGTCCCTCGTGGTGGCCGCGGTGATCTTCATCGTCATCAACTTCCTCCTCACCTGGGCGGCCACCCGGCTCTCGCGCCGGCTGTCGTCGCGGACGGCCGGCGACGCCAGCACCCCCACGACCCCGCTCGTCGGGGCGTCCACGGCCACGGCGGCCTGACCCGGCGGAGCCGCGGCGGGCCCGCGGGTCCGGCGGGTGGCGGCGGCCGACGGCCGGTGGCCGGTGGCCGGTGGCGGCCGACGTCGTCGGGTCAGCCGGCCAGCCAGGCCGCGAGCGCCGCGAGGCACGCGTGGACCGCCTCGCGGGGCACGTGCTCGTCGTCCGTGTGGGCCAGGAGGGCGTCGCCGGGGCCGAAGTTGACCGCGGGCACGCCCAGCTGCGAGAACCGCGCCACGTCCGTCCACCCGTACTTGGGCTGGGGCTCTCCCCCGACGGCGGCGACGAACGCGGCGGCGGCCGGCCGGTCCAGACCGGGGCGGGCGGCGGGCGAGGCGTCGTCGATCCGCACCTGGGCGTCCCAGTCCACGCCGGCCCCCTCCAGCACCGCGCGGACGTGCGCGTGGGCCTGCTCGAGGGTCTTGTCCGGAGCGAACCGGTAGTTCAGGTCCACGGACGCCTCGTCCGGGATGACGTTGCCCGCGACGCCGCCGGTCACGCGGATCGCGTGGAGCCCCTCGCGGTACTCCAGGCCCTCCACCGTGACCGTGGCCGGCTCGTACGCCGCCAGGGCGGTGAGCACGGGGGCCAGCTTGTGGATCGCGTTGTCGCCGCGCCAGGCGCGGCCCGAGTGCGCCGCGACACCGGGGAAGGTGACGCGGTACCGGCACGTGCCGTTGCAGCCGCCCTCCACGACGCCGTCGGTCGGCTCGAGCAGCACCGCGAAGTCGCCCTCCAGCAGCTCGGGGGCCTGGCGGGCCACGCGGGCGAGGCCCGAGAGGTCCGAGGAGACCTCCTCATGGTCGTAGAACACCCACGTGACGTCGTGCACGGGGGTCGGGCCGTCCGCGCGGCCGAAGCGGCCGGCCAGGGCCAGCTGCACGGCGACGCCGGACTTCATGTCCACGGCCCCGCGGCCGTACAGCACGTCCCCGTCCCACGCCGAGGGCACGGTCCCGCGCGAGCCCGGCACGGTGGGCAGGGGCACCGTGTCCAGGTGCCCGGCCAGGATCACGCGGGTCGGCCGCCCCAGAGCGGTGCGGGCGACGACGGCGTCGCCGAACCGCCGCACCTCGAGGCCGCCCAGGGCGCGCAGGGCCTGCTCGACGGCGTCGGCCAGCGGACCCTCCTCCCCTGAGACGGAGCGCACGTCCAGCAGGGTGGCGGTGAGCGCCGTGACGTCGAGGTCCGGATCGGCGAGGTCGGGCAGGGACACGGGGGTGAGACTCATGCGTCCAGTCTACGGACGCTCCTCCCACCGCCCCGCAGCGTGCCCCGGCCGCTCATTAGGCTGAGGCGCATGACCCAGACCGCTGCACAGCAGCCCTCCCCCCGTCTCGTCTCCGGCCACGGCCTGGCCACCACCGCCGCCGACGGCGCCGTCCTGGACGTGTGGTTCCCCGCCCCCGTGGCCGGTCCGCTCTCCGCTGCGGACGCCTCGCTGTGCGACACCCTGCGCGCCCTCGCCGCGGACGACGCGGACCGCGGAACCACCCAGGCCGTCGTCGAGCTGGAGGTCGACCTGGACGCCGCCCCGGCCTCCACCGCGGACGCGTGGCTGCGCCTGCACGCCCTCTCGCACCGCCTGGCGCGGCCGAACGAGCTCAACCTCGACGGCGTCTTCGGGCTGCTCACCAACGTGGTGTGGACGAACCACGGCCCCTGCGCGGTCGCCGACTTCGAGCTGACGCGGGCGAAGCTGCGTGCCCGCGGCGCCGTGCAGGTGTACGGCGTGGACAAGTTCCCGCGCATGACGGACTACGTCGTGCCCTCCGGGGTGCGCATCGGCGACGCGGACCGGGTGCGCCTGGGCGCCCACCTGGCCGAGGGGACGACCGTGATGCACGAGGGCTTCGTGAACTTCAACGCGGGCACCCTGGGGCACTCGATGGTGGAGGGCCGGATCTCGGCCGGCGTCGTGGTGGGCGACGGGTCGGACGTCGGAGGCGGCGCGTCCATCATGGGCACGCTCTCCGGCGGCGGCACCCAGCGGATCGTGATCGGCGAGCACGTGCTGCTCGGCGCGAACTCCGGCGTGGGCATCTCCGTCGGCGACGACTGCGTGGTCGAGGCCGGTCTGTACGTCACCGCAGGCACGCGCGTGAGCGTGCTGCAGGACGGCGAGGCGGCGCGGACCGTGAAGGCCGTGGACCTCTCCGGCGTGCCGAACCTGCTGTTCCGCCGCAACTCCACCACGGGCGGGGTCGAGGCCCTCCCCCGCGCCGGCCGGACCGTCGAACTGAACGCGGCGCTGCACGCGAACTGACCCGGCGCACCCGGCTGCCAGCCCGCGACCCTTCCCTCCGCGCCGCGTTTGGGGGCGATTTCCGGTGGTATCCCGTCGGGATAACGCCCACTATCGCCCCCGGAGCTCCACGGCGGTCCGGGGGCGGGGCGACGACGGCGGCACGCGGCGCGGGCCGTCGGCTCCTGCACAGCAGCGCCCGCCCCGCGCGTCATCCCCGTGCCGCGGCCAGCGCGCCCCGGGCGCCCCGCCGGCGTCGTCCGATGGGTGCATGCCGCGCGTCGTGACTCCTCTGCCGCCCGACCAGCCCGCCGTCCTGTTGGCCACGGACCTGGCCCGACTGGGGCTGCCGCCCGACCGCGCCCGCCGGTCGGACCTGGAGCGGGTCGGACAGGGCTTCCACCGGCAGCGGGCGCACCCTGGCACGGGATGGGCCGACCTGGGCCTGCCCGAGCCCGGGCACGGCTTCTCCCCCGATCACCTTGCCGCGCTTCTGCGCCGACGCCCGGATGCCGTCCTCTCCCACGAGACCGCGGCCCACCTGCACGGTCTGCCGATGCCCGCGCGTGCCTGGCGGCGGCGCGACCCGGCGACCGGCGAGCTCGACGTCGACCCGCCGGTTCACCTCACCGTGGCCCGGGGGACACGACGCGTCCGGCGGGCTGGTCTGATGGACCACCGGCGGCCGCTGGCGCCCGAGTTCGTCACGCACGTGCACGGCCTGCGCGTCACCACGGTCGATCGCACCTGGCTGGACCTGTGCTCCCTGACGCCCCCGTGGACGTTCGAGGACCTCGTGGCCGCCGGCGACCACGCCGTCCGGCACCCGTGGACGCCCGCGGGCCGGACGGATCCGGCCACCACGATCGCCGCGCTGCGGTCCGCGCTGCGCGCGTCCGGACGCTTCCATGGCCGCCCGGCCGCCCGGGAGGCGCTGGACTCCGTTCGCGTCGGGGCGGACTCGCCGCCCGAGACCCGCCTGCGCCTCGCCCTCGTGGCCGGCGGGCTGCCGGAGCCGGAGCTGCAGGCCGCGCTCGAACCCGGGGACCCCTTCTCCCCCGTGGCCGACCTGGCCTACCGCCACGTGCGCCTGGCCCTGCAGTACGACGGTGCGGGGCACCGCACGCGGGAGCAGCAGGCGCGCGACGCCCGCCGGGACCGCTACGGCCAGGCGCGCGGCTGGACGACGCTCCGCGTCACCTGGGCGGATGGGCGCGAGGACTTCCGTGGCGTCGTCGCGGTGGTCCGACGCCGCCTCAGCCCCTCCGCCTCGACGTGAGCACGCTCCGGCGAACGCATTGGGGGCGGTTTCGGGTGGTATTCCGTCCGAATACCACCCGAAACCGCCCCCCAACGCAGGGTCAGCGCCCCCGGGTCAGCGCTGCGGGTACTGGCGCAGCTGCTCGCCCACGTAGATCTGGCGCGGGCGGCCGATCTTGGTGGCCGGGTCCTCCATGAGCTCGCGCCACTGGGCGATCCAGCCGGGCAGGCGGCCGAGGGCGAAGAGGACGGTGAACATCTTCTCCGGGAAGCCCATGGCCTTGTAGATCACGCCGGTGTAGAAGTCGACGTTCGGGTAGAGCTTGCGCTCCACGAAGTAGTCGTCGGCGAGGGCCTTCTCCTCGAGACGCTGGGCGATCTCCAGCAGCTCGTCGTTGCCGCCCATCTTGCCCAGGATGTCCTCGGCGGTCTTCTTGATGATCTTGGCCCGCGGGTCGTAGTTCTTGTACACGCGGTGGCCGAAGCCCATCAGGCGGACGCCGTCCTCCTTGTTCTTCACCTTCTCCATGAAGTCCTCGGGCGTGATGCCCTCCGACTTGATCTTCCGGAGCATGTTCAGCACGGCCTCGTTGGCGCCGCCGTGCAGTGGGCCGTAGAGGGCGTTGATGCCGGCGGACACCGAGGCGAACAGGTTGGCCTGGGTGGAGCCGACCAGGCGCACCGTGGAGGTGGAGGCGTTCTGCTCGTGGTCGGCGTGCAGCATGAGCAGCAGGTCGAGGGCCTTGACCACGTCCGGGTCGATGTCGTACTCCTCGGCCGGCACGCCGAAGCACAGGCGGAGGAAGTTCTCCACGTAGTTCAGTGAGTTGTGCGGGTACATGAACGGCTGGCCCAGCGACTTCTTGAACGCGTAGGAGGCCAGCACCGGCAGCTTGCCCAGCAGACGCACGGTGGAGATGTGGACCTGCTCCGGGTCGTGCGGGTCCAGGGAGTCCGGGTAGAACGTGGACAGCGCGGACACGGAGGAGGACAGCACCGGCATGGGGTGCGCATCCCGCGGGAAGCCGTTGAAGAACAGCTTGAGGTCCTCGTGCACCATGTTGTGGCGCAGGATGTTGGTCTCCCAGGCCTCCAGGGTCTCCTTGGACTCGGGCAGCTCGCCGTAGATCAGCAGGTAGGCCACCTCCATGAAGGAGGAGTGCTCGGCGAGGTCCTCGATGGCGTAGCCGCGGTAGCGCAGGATGCCCTGGTCGCCGTCGATGTACGTGACGGCCGACTTGGCGTTCGCCGTGTTCATGAAGCCCGGGTCGTAGGTGACGTCGCCGGTCTCCTTCAGGAGCGGGGCGATGTTGATGCCGTTGTTGCCCTCTGTGGCGTGCTCGACGCCCAGGTCCAGGCTCTGCTCGCCGACGGTCAGCCGGACGGACTCGTGATGGGTCACGGGTGTGCTCCCTCGTCTTCTCTTCTCGATGGCCCGGGTTCGCGCGCCGGCCTGGGCGCGCCCACACGGGGACGACTCTGCTCCAAACTATCAAGGACCGGCCCGGGGCGCGCGGTCGCTTCCCCCGACGACGGCCCTCGGCCCCGGCTCAGCCGGTCCGCGGCCCGCGGGCGGTGAGTCTCGCCGCGGCCCGGGCGACCGCCTCGTCCGTGGCGGTGATCGCGACGCGGACGTAGCCGTCGCCGCCGGCTCCGTAGAACACGCCGGGCCCGGCGATGATGCCCAGGTCCGCCAGTTCGCCCAGCAGGTCCCACGAGTCCTGCGCCGTGGCGTCGGCCGGGTCCAGGTCCGCCCGCCGGGCCCACAGGTACAGCCCCGCCTCGGAGTGGTCCACCGTGTGGCCGGAGGCCTCCAGCGCGGTGCGCAGCGCGTCCCGACGGCGGCGGTAGCGGTCCTTCTGCTCCGCGACGTGCGCGTCGTCGGCCAGGGCCACGGCCATCGCGTGCTGCACCGGGGCGGGCACGATCATGCCCGCGTGCTTGCGGGTGTTGACCAGGGTCGCCACGAGCTCCGGATCCCCCGCGGCGAACGCGGCGCGGTAGCCGGCGAGGTTGGACTGCTTGGACAGCGAGTAGACGCTCAGCAGGCCCGTCAGGTCGCCGCCGGAGACCTCGTCGGACAGGATGCAGGGCACGACGGCCCCGTCCCACGCGTCCCAGCCGAGCTCGGCGTAGCACTCGTCCCCGCACACCACGGCGCCCACGGCGCGCGCGGCGTCGACCGTGCGGCGCAGCGCCGCCGCGTCCAGCACGGCGCCGGTGGGGTTGGCCGGCGAGTTGGTCCACACGAGGCGCACCCGCTCACGCACCTCGGGCGCCAGCGCGTCGAGGTCGTCCGCGGCCACGGCCTCCGCCCCGGCCAGCAGCGCGCCCACCGCATAGGTGGGGTAGGCGGCCTCGGGGTGGACGACGACGTCGCCTGCGCCGAGCCCGAGCAGCGTGGGCAGCCACGCGATGAACTCCTTCGACCCGACCGTGGGCACCACGGCCGCCGGGTCCAGCCCGGGCACCCCGCGGCGCCGGGCGTACCAGTCGACGACCGCGCGACGCAGGGCGTCCGTGCCGTGCGTCGTCGGGTAGCCGTGCGCGTCGGCGGCCTCGGTCAGGGCCCGGCGGATCAGCGCCGGCGTCGGATCCACCGGCGTTCCGATGGACAGGTCCGCGACGCCGTCCGGGTGGGCGGCGGCACGCTCACGGTAGGGGGTGAGCGTGTCCCACGGGTAGTCCGGCAGCGTCAGCATGGGGCTCAGGCGTCGGCGTTCTGCAGGGGCAGGGCGGAGATGATCGGGTGGTCCTTGGCGATCATGCCCAGCTTGGCGGCCCCGCCCGGGGAGCCCAGGTCGTCGAAGAACTCGACGTTGGCCTTGTAGTACTCGGCCCACTCGTCGGGGGTGTCGTCCTCGTAGTAGATGGCCTCGACGGGGCACACCGGCTCGCACGCACCGCAGTCGACGCATTCGTCCGGGTGGATGTAGAGCATGCGCTCACCCTCGTAGATGCAGTCCACGGGGCATTCGTCGATGCACGCCTTGTCCTTGACGTCCACACACGGCAACGCGATCACGTAGGTCATGGCTGACCGTCCACCTCTCTCTGGGCACGGGGTTGCGGGGCTGCGGTCCAGGGTACTCGCTCCCCCGGACGCGTTTCGCGGGCGGTCACAGTGGCCCGGCAGGGGCGCGTGGCGGCCTCGGCGGCCTCCGCGGGTCGGCGGTCCAGCCGCCGGCCCGCGGCCAGCAGGACCAGGCCGAGCGCCGGCTGGCCGACGTTCCAGGCCACGGAGGCGACGACGGCGCCCGGCGCCGCCGCCCACAGGCCGGCCGTCCAGGACAACCCCAGGGCGTCGTCCACCGGCAGGCGCTGCAGGGCCAGGACGGCGGTGAACGCGCCGGCGACGACCGCGGCCCCCGCCGGCAGGGCGCGCCCGCCGCGGCCCGCGCGTCGGACCATCCACCAGCGCTGTGTCGAGCCCACGAGCACAAGCGCCAGCACCGCACCCCAGGGCAGGGTCCAGCCGCCCGGCAGGGAGGCCAGGTTCAGATGGACGGCGGTGCCGAGCGCGCCGGCGACGACGCCGAGCAACGCCCCGCCCACCACGTCGGCGGGCCGGGCGCGGCGGCGGGGACGCTCAGGCACGGGCGCGGGCGCGCGCGGCCTTCAGGCGCTCATTGGCGTCCAGGACGACCTTGCGGATGCGGATGTCCTCGGGGGTGATCTCCACGCACTCGTCCTCGCGGGCGAACTCGAGGGACTCCTCAAGGGTGAGCCGGCGCGGGGGCGTCAGGCCCTCGAACGACTCGGAGGAGGCCGCACGCATGTTGGTGAGCTTCTTCTCCTTGGTGATGTTCACGTCCATGTCGTCGGCGCGCGAGTTCTCGCCCACGATCATGCCCTCGTACACCTCGGCGCCGGGCTGCACGAAGAAGGTGCCGCGCTCCTGCAGGTTGATCATGGCGAACGGCGTGGCGGAGCCCGCCCGGTCGGCCACGAGGGAGCCGTTGGTGCGGTACTCGATCTCACCGGTCCACGGCTCGTAGCCGGCCGCGTAGGAGGAGGCGATGCCCGCGCCGCGGGTCTCGGTGAGGAAGCGGGTGCGGAAGCCGATCAGGCCGCGGGCCGGGACCAGGAACTCCATGCGGATCCAGCCCGTGCCGTGGTTGGACATCTCCTGCATGCGGCCCTTGCGGGCGGCCATGAGCTGCGTGACCGCGCCCATGAACTCCTCGGGGATGTCGATGGTCATGCGCTCCATCGGCTCGTGGACCTTGCCGTCCACGGTCCGGGTGACCACCTGCGGCTTGCCCACGGTGAGCTCGAAGCCCTCGCGGCGCATCTGCTCCACGAGGATAGCCAGGGCGAGCTCGCCGCGGCCCTGCACCTCCCACGCGTCCGGGCGTTCGGTGGGGAGCACCTTGAGCGAGACGTTGCCGATCAGCTCCTTGTCCAGGCGGTCCTTCACCTGGCGCGCTGTGACCTTGGCGCCCTTGACGCGGCCGGCCAGCGGGGAGGTGTTGATGCCCACGGTCATGGAGATGGCCGGGTCGTCCACCGTGATCAGCGGCAGCGGCTTCGGGTTCTCCGCGTCGGTGAGGGTCTCGCCGATCATGATGTCCTCGATGCCGGCGACGGCGACGATCTCGCCCGGGCCGGCCTCCTCCGCGGGCACGCGCTCGAGGCCCTTGGTGGCCAGCAGCTCGGTGATCTTCACGGTCTTCAGGGCGCCGTCCTGGCGGGCCCACGCGACCTGCTGGCCCTTGCGGAGGGTGCCGTTGAAGATGCGCAGCAGCGCGAGGCGGCCGAGGAACGGGGAGGCGTCCAGGTTGGTGACGTGCGCCTGGAGGACCTCGCCCTCGGTGTAGGACGGGGCCGGGATGTGCTCCATGATCACGTTGAAGAGGGCCTCGAGGTCCTCGGCCTCCGGCAGGGCGCCGTCGGCGGGCTGGGTCAGGGAGGCGCGGCCGGCCTTGCCCGAGGCGTAGACGACGGGGACGTCCAGCACCGAGTCGAGGTCCAGGTCCGGATCCTCCTCGGCCAGGTCCGAGGCCAGGCCGAGCAGCAGGTCCATGGAGTCGGAGACGACCCCGTCGATGCGCGCGTCCGGGCGGTCCGTCTTGTTGACCACGAGGATCACGGGCAGCTTGGCGGCGAGGGCCTTGCGGAGCACGAAGCGGGTCTGGGGCAGCGGGCCCTCGGAGGAGTCCACGAGCAGCACGACGCCGTCCACCATGGACAGGCCGCGCTCCACCTCGCCGCCGAAGTCGGCGTGGCCGGGGGTGTCGATCACGTTGATGGTGACGGTCTCGCCCTCGGGGGCGGACGGGCCGGAGTAGAACACCGTGGTGTTCTTGGCGAGGATCGTGATCCCCTTCTCCTTCTCCAGGTCCCCGGAGTCCATGACCCGCTCGGCGACGTCGCCGTGCGTGTTGAAGGCACCGGTCTGGCGCAGCATGGCGTCCACCATCGTGGTCTTGCCATGGTCCACGTGGGCCACGATGGCCACGTTGCGCAGATCGGAGCGGCGGGTTTCGGTCGAGGTCATGGGCGTCCTGTCCGGTTCGACATCAAAGGGGTGGAGGCGCACGACGACGGCGGCCCCCGTGCGATTGTACGCGCAGGGGCCGCCGTGGACAGGCGGGCCGGTGGGCCCGGGGTCGGCGGCGGGACGCGCCCGCCGCCGACCCGCGCGGTCAGTAGACGCCCTCGCCGAGGGAGGCGAGGAACTCGCGGCGCTCCTGGCGACGCTCCGCCTGCTGGTCCGGGTCCGGCACGGGCGCCGCCGCCAGGAGGCGACGGGTGTACTCCTCCTTCGGACGGTGGAGCACCTCCTCCGTGGGGCCCTGCTCCACCTGGCGGCCGTCCTTGAGGACGAGCACCTTGTGGGCCAGCATATCCACCACCGCGAGGTCGTGGGACACGAACAGGCACGCGAACTCGTAGCGCTGCTGCAGCTCCGCGAACATGTCCAGCACGGCGGCCTGGACGGACACGTCGAGGGCCGAGGTCGGCTCGTCCGCGATGAGCACCTGGGGGTCCAGGGTCAGGGCGCGGGCGATCGAGATGCGCTGGCGCTGACCGCCGGAGAGCTCGTGCGGGTACCGGTTCACCACGGAGCGCGGCAGACGCACCGCGTCCAGCAGCTCCTCGGCGCGGGCCAGGCGCGAGCGCCGGTCCCCCACCTTGTGCACGACCATCGGCTCGGTGATGATGTCGCCGATCGGGAACCGCGGGTCCAGCGAGGCCGCCGGGTCCTGGAAGACCACGCCGATGTTCTTGCGCAGGGCGCGCTGCTCGGCCTTGGGCATCGTCGCCAGGTCGTGGCCCTGGATGCGCAGCGAGCCCTCCGCGATGGTGAGCAGGCCGAGGACCGACTTGGCGATGGTGGACTTGCCCGAGCCGGACTCGCCCACCAGGCCCAGGATCTCGCCCGGGGCCACCTGGAAGCTGACGTCGTGGACCACGCGGTTCTTCTTGCCGCGGTGGTCGTACTCGAGGTGGAGGTTCTCCGCCTCGATCGCGTACCGGGCCTGCGTCTGCGTGGCCGTGACCGGCTCCGGCTCTGCCACCTCGAGGGGCTCGCCGAGGCGCGGCACCGCCGAGAGCAGCTTCTGGGTGTACGGGTGCCGGGCGTGCTGGAGCACCTGGTGCACCGAGCCCTGCTCCACGAGCTCGCCGTGGAGCATCACGCACACCCGGTCCGCCATGTCCGCCACCACGCCCATGTTGTGCGTGATGAGCAGGATGCCGGTGTTCATCTTGTTCTTCAGGGAGCGCAGCAGCTCCAGGATCTCGGCCTGGACCGTCACGTCGAGCGCCGTGGTGGGCTCGTCCGCGATGATCACCTTCGGCGAGCAGCTGATCGCCATCGCGATGACGATGCGCTGGCGCTGGCCGCCCGAGAACTGGTGGGGGTACTGCTTGAGCCGGGTGGCGGCGTCGGGGATGCCCACCATGGTGAGCAGCTCGACGGCGCGCTTGTCCGCCTCGGTGCCGTAGGCGATGCCGTGCAGTTCGAGGGCCTCCGTGAGCTGGTCGCCCACGGTGAGGACGGGGTTCAGGGCCGTCATGGGCTCCTGGAACACCATCGCCACCTCGTCGCCGCGGATGTCGCGCAGCTGCCCCGGGGTCATGGTGAGCACGTCGCGGCCGGCCAGCTGCACGGAGCCGGTGATGTCCGCATTGCCCGGGAGCAGGCCCATGGCGGTGGCGCTCGTGACGGACTTGCCGGAGCCGGACTCGCCCACGAGGGCGACGACCTCGCCGGGCTTGACGTCGAACGTCACGCCCTTGACCGCGTGCACCTCGCCGAACTCGGTCGCGAACTTCACGTCCACGTCGCGGAAGGCGAGCACCGGCTCGCCGCCCAGGTCGTCGTGGCGGGCCACGACGCCCATCGCGCTCGTCGCGGGGCCCGGAGGCACGCCGCCGTCGCCGGAGGAGCCGGGCACGGCGGCGCCGCGCGCCTCGAGGTCGGCCGACGACGCCGCGTGCGAGCCCTGCCCGCCGGCGGTCACGTCGTTCTCGTTCTTCTTGCCGAACATGGATCGGCCTTTCTTGTCGTTCGCGCTCATCGCTGACCGTCCTCGTCCGCGTCGGAGATCCGTGCGGATCCGCCGGCCTCCTCCGCGGGGGCCTCGATCCGGCCGGCCGTCGGGGCCGCGGCCAGACCGCCCGCCGTCGTCGCACCGGCCTCGGTGGCGGCCGCGCGGCGGCCGAAGAAGCGGGGCCTGCGGTGGGCGCCCGCGCCCTGGCGCGGGTCGAAGGCGTCGCGCAGGCCGTCGCCGAGGAAGTTCACGGACAGGGCGATCGCGAGGATGATCATGCCGGGCCACCAGAACAGCCACGGACGGGTGGTGAACGCGTTCTGATAGTCGGAGATGAGCAGGCCCAGGGACGAGTCCGGCGCCTTCACGCCGAAGCCGAGGAAGGACAGCGAGGTCTCCAGCAGCACCGCGCCCGCGATGGCGAACGTCGCGTTCACGACGATCACGCCGATCGTGTTGGGCAGCAGGTGCTTGAAGATCAGGCGGCCCGGCTTGGCGCCCATGGCGACGGCGGCCGCCACGAACTCCTTCTCGCGCAGGGACAGGACCTCGCCGCGCACGAGGCGGGCCAGGGACGTCCAGGACACGAGGCCGAGCACCACCGCGAGCGGGAGGATGCCCATCTTCATGCCGCTGGCCATCTGGCCGAGCACCGCGGCGAGCACGAGCAGCGGGATGACGATGATCAGGTCGGTCAGGCGCATCAGCACGGAGTCGACCCAGCCGCCGAAGTAGCCGGACACGGCGCCGACGACCGCGCCGATCACGGTGGAGAGCAGGCCCACGATGGCCGCGATGATCATGGACTGCTGGGTCCCGCGCATCACGAGGGCGAAGTAGTCCTTGCCCGTGGTGTCCTGGCCGAAGGGATGCTCGCCCCAGCGGATGCCCTCGCCCCCGAAGGCCTGCGGCACGACCGAGAGCGTCGGGCGACCGCCGTTCACCACGGACGCCGCGGCCGTGTAGGACTTGTCCCACCAGCCGGGGATGCCGGCGAAGCCGATGGAGGAGAACGCCATCAGCGTGATGAAGACCAGCACGATCAGGGAGATCATCGCCGCCTTGTGGCGGAAGAACCGCTTGCGGACCAGGGCACCCTGGGAGTAGGACTTCCCGGCCTTGGCGCGGAGCTTGGCGTCCTCCGCCTCCGCGAGGTCGAAGATCTGCTTCTCGTCGAGCTGCGCGCCCGTCGTCGAGGAGTTGTTGGTGGTCATCTGGCTCACACTCGAATCCGGGGGTCGAGGACGGCGTAGAGCACGTCCGCCACGAGGTTCATCAGCACGGCGGCGGTGCCCGTCACGAGGAAGAACGCCATCACGGGCATGGGGTCCACGTCGCGCAGGCCGGTGGCGAACAGCTCGCCCATCCCCTTCCAGCCGAACACCTGCTCCGTGATCACGGCGCCGCCGATCAGGCCGGCGAAGTCGAAGGCCATGATCGTGGTGATGGGGATCAGGGAGTTGCGGAACGCATGCTTCAGGATCACCTGGCGCTCCGGCAGGCCCTTGGCGCGCGCGGTGCGGATGTAGTCCTGGCGCGAGACCTCGAGCATGGAGGAGCGCGTATACCGCGAGTACGTGGCCACCGAGATGATGGTCAGCAGGATGGTGGGCAGCAGCAGCTGCGCACCGCGGTCCAGGAACACCACCCAGAAGTGGGCGTCCAGGTTCGGGGTGCCCGAGCCGATCGTGGAGATCGGGCGCGGCTTGACCTTCAGGAAGGTCGGCCAGTAGTTCATCAGGTGCTCCGCCACGATCGCCACGCCCATGATCAGGGCGGTCACCAGCGAGGCGGACACGGCCGAGCCCTTGGAGAAGCCGCCGAGCAGGCGGCCCACCAGGATGGCCACCAGCACGAGGATGACGCCGAGGCCGGCCAGCAGCAGCGCGGACGGCGTCCGCCACAGCAGGCTGTAGGTGGCGTAGTAGGAGACGAGGCCGATCGCGGCCGTGACCAGGGCGGCCTTGAGGACCGATCGGTTGCGCAGACCGGAGATCACCGCGGTGGCGCCGACGGCGGCGGCCAGGCCGATGACCAGCTGCACGACCGGGCCCATCTGCGGATGCCGCCAGAAGTCGACGGCGAACAGCACCCAGCCGGCGAGCAGGATGAACGCGGCGGTGGCGCCGAACGTGAAGGCGCGCCGCTTGAGGTCGCCCGCCATGACGGCCTGCAGGACCAGGCCCGCGAGGACGGCGACCCCGATGAGGAGGGGCCAGTTCAGCTCGGGGCTGCGGATCCAGTCGTTGAACCGGATCCCCATGTACTCCTTCAGGAGCACGGCCGCCCAGAACACGGGCAGCGAGAAGAAGAGGAAGATCAGGAACGTGACCACGTAGTCGAGGCCGGAGTACTGGCGGATCGCGGTGACGATGCCGATCGCGATGCCGATGATGATCGCCAGGACGGTCGCGAGCACCACGAGGCGCAGCGTGGAGGCCGCGGCGTTGCTCAGCAGGTCACCGACGGACTGACCGTTCCGGCTGAGGCCGAGGTCGCACTGACCGGTGACGCAGCCGCCGATGCCCTGGAGCCAGTCCCAGTACCGGGCGTACCAGGGCTGGTCCAGCCCCATGAATTCGGTGCGGGCGGCGATGAGGGTCTCGCGGTTGGGGTTCTGTGACTCTCGCAGGTCCTGGAGGGGGTCACCCGAGTGGGCCACGAGGAAGAAGAGCAGGATCGACGCGCCGAACAGCACCAGGAGGGAGCTGCCGAGGCGCTTGAGGATGAATTTCAGCACAACAGGGGGTGACCTTCCGTGCGAGTGCAAGGGAAAGGGAGGGGTGCGGGTTCGCCGCGGTTCACGGCCAGAGCCCGGCCGGTGCCCGGCCGGGCTCTGTCCTCGATCCCGACGCCGGCGGTCCGCGGGAGGCGGACCGCCGGGTCAGAGGTCAGCGGGGCGTCACTCCTGGACGCGGACCCACTGCTCCACGTTCCACAGCGCACCCGACTGGGCGGCGGTGTCGCGCACGTTGGCGACGTCGGCCTTGTGGCCGACCAGACCCGGGTGAGCGTACAGCGGGATGGCCTGGAAGTCCTCCCAGAGCAGCTTCTCGATGGTCTTGACCTGCTCGAGCTGCTCGTTCTCGTCCAGCGAGGTGGCGAGCTTGTCCCAGGCCGCGTCCACCTCGGGGTTGTTGTAGCTCTGCTGGTTCTGAGCGCCGTCCGACTGGTAGATGTTCGCGCCGGAGGCCTTCTGGCCCGAGCCGGCCCAGGCGTAGAGGGCGGCGTCGTAGTCACCGGCCGGCATGACCTCCTTGAAGAACACCGGCGAGTTGGCGTCCTGCACGTCGAAGCCGGCCTGGTCGCAGGAGCTCTTGATGAGCGCGACGGTCTCGGTGCGACGCTGGTTGCCCGCCTGGTAGCCGAGGCGGACCGTGGGCGTGGAGACGCCCGACTTCTCGACGAGCTCCTTCGCCTTCTCGATGTTCGGCTCGTCCATCTCCTTCGGGTAGGCCTCGTCCACGACCTCCTGGTACTTGTCCTGGAAGGGGAAGACCTCGCGCAGGTTCATGACCTGGGCGTCCGCATAGATCGGCTTGATCAGGTTGTCCACGATCTGCTGGCGGGGCAGGCAGAGGGCGAAGGCCTCGCGCAGCTCCGGGGAGTCCGCGAAGACGGAGCCCTCGCCGCGGTTGTAGTCCACGTGCTCCCAGGTCAGCTGGTCACCGGTCTGGACGTTGACGTCCTCGCCGAGGCCCTCGAGCTGCTGGAGGGTGTCCACGGTGGCCTGCGGCTCGATGACGTCGAGGTCGCCGTTCTGCAGGGCCTGCACGTGGGTCTTCGGGTCGGCGAAGCGGAGGACGAGCTCCTTGGTGGCCGGCGGGGTGCCCCAGTACTCAGGGTTGGCCTCGAGAGTGATGGACTGGCCGGCCTGCCAGCCGCCGTCCTTGAACTTGTAGGGGCCCATGGAGGGCACCAGCGAGGCGTCCGGCAGCTCGCCGGGGCTGAAGTCCCAGCCGTCGTTCCAGAACTCGGCCGCCGGGGTGAGCGCCTCGACGTCCTTCTCCTTCGCAGCGGTGACGAGCTCCTCGAAGCTCATGCCCGCCTCCTTGGCGACGATGTGCGCCGGCAGCGCGGTGCTGATGAGGATCTCCCAGTCCGCGTAGGGCTCCGGGTAGGTGACGGTGAACTCCTTGCCGTCGGCCTCGCCCTCGGGCGCCTCCGGGATGTACTTGCCCTGCTCGAAGGAGATCGAGTCGAACAGCGGGGTCTCGGAACCCTCGGCCTTGACCGTGTCGTTGTTCGCGGCCCAGTGCACGATGAAGTCGCCGGCGGTGACGGGGGTGCCGTCGGACCACTTGGCGTCGTCGCTGATGGTGTACTTCACGGTCAGCGGGTCGTCCGAGGTCTTCTCGTACGTGCCGAAGTCCTCGTTCGGGATGATCGAGCCGTCGGTGCCGAAGTACCAGAAGGACGAGAACATGCGGTCCGCGACGGCCGAGTTGTACGTGGTGTACGTGTTCGACTGCAGGCCGTTGTAGGACAGGAAGTCGTCGGCGCCCACCGAGTAGGCGATGGAGCCGTCCTGGGTCTTGACGTCGCCCAGGTCGGCCATCTCCGGCCCGGAGGCCTCGGCGGTGAGCTTCTGGCCCTTGTCCCCTTCGATGACGTTGCCGGCGCCCGAGTCGCCGCCCTGGCTGGCGCCGGAGCCGTTGCTGGATTCGCCTGCGTTGCCGCCGCCCGGGGCGCACGCGGAGAGGATGAGGGCCGAGCCGGCGGCCAGGGCCGCGGCAGCGGAGAGCTTCGTGTACTTCATGGAAGGTGCTTCCGTTCATGAGAGGTGCAAGGACGTCGCGCGCCCGCATCCCTGTGGGGATCCGATGGTGCGAGACGACCCCCGGGCCGTTCCGCCGAGACGGGACGTTCCGTGAGATGAACCACACTGTAGCGGGCACATTCCGATTCGCGAAAGTCCGGATCCGGATCAGTCTCAGCCGTGGCGCACAGCGGTCGCCGACACCCCGGCAGACCCCGGCACGGCGCCGCTCCGCCCGGGCGGCGGCGCGGTCAGCGACGACGGTCCGCCAACAGAGTCCGCACGGCCCACGCCCCGCCCATGCCATGGACGCCGGCGCCCGGCGGGGTGGAGGCGGAGGCCAGATACAGCCCGGCCCGGCCCGCCCGGTGCGGCCGGGGCGACGCAGTGGGGCGCAGGAGCGCGCGCGCTCCCGCGAGCGATCCCCCCGCGATGTCGCCGCCCACGAGGTTCGGGTTCCACACCTCCAGGTCGGCCGGGCGCATCGCGACCGCGGCCTGGATCCGGTCCCGGAAGCCGGGTGCGTGCCGCTCCACCTCCGCCTCGATCAGCGGACGGACGTCGCCGGGGTGGCCGTGGGGCACATGGGCGTAGGACCAGACGACCGTGTGCCCCCGGGCGGGCCCGGTGGCCCGTGTGGGGTCCGCCGCCTGCTGCTGACAGAGCA
The DNA here is from genome assembly GCF_019091605.1 of Micrococcus sp. GbtcB5. Lineage (NCBI taxonomy): Bacteria > Bacillati > Actinomycetota > Actinomycetes > Micrococcales > Micrococcaceae > Micrococcus > Micrococcus sp. GbtcB5. The sequence goes on along the minus strand of NZ_JAGXJK010000004.1, from coordinate 50,023 downwards.
TGACGAAGGGCCGCGCCGGCATCCGGCCGGCCGCGACGTCGTCCTCGGCCCGCCGGATCTCGGCGGCGGTCCCGCCCAGATGCACCGTCCCCGCGCCCGCGAGCCGGGCGTCGCGCCACGGGATCGGCCCGTCGAGCAGGAAGTCGACCTTGGACACGGACGGCCCGGGGCGCCACCGGCGCAGGGCCGCGGCGTAGCGCGGCGGCAGGCCCGTGCCGGCGACGCGCAGCACCTGGCGCGGGGTCAGGTCCAGCACGACGGCGTCCGCGGCGGGCAGCGCGCGCAGGTCCGTGACCTCGTGGCCCAGGTGCAGCCGCCCGCCGTGCGCCCGCAGCACCGCCACGAGCGACTCGACGATCGCCCCCGACCCGCCGCGCGCCACCGGCCAGCCCGAGCTCATCCCGAGCGCGCCGAAGAGCGCACCGAACGCCGCCGTCAGGGGCCGGCTCGAGGGCAGGATCGCGTGGGCCGCCGAGCCCGTGAACAGGGCGCAAGCGGCCGCCGTGCGGAACATCGCCCGGCCCAGCAGATCGGCCGGCCACGGGGCGCGCAGGCCGAAGCGGGCCATCGCCACCGGATGGGGCGGGGGTCGCAACACCGGGCCGAGCGCGCCCGCCAGGATCTCGTCGACGTGGTCGACCAGGGCCCCGTGCACGGCCCGCCAGGCCCGCGCGTCGACGCCGAGACCCACGGCGGTGGCCTCGAGGTCCCGGTGCAGGAGGGCGGCCGGCCCGTCCGGCAGCGGATGTCCCATCGGCACGGCCGGGTGCAGCCAGGCGAGCCCGTGGTCCGTCAGCCCCAGCTCCCGGAACACGGGGCTGGCGACGCCGAACGGATGGCCCGCCGCCCCGAGGTCCACCACGGTCCCCTCCCCCAGCACCGGCGCGGACGCGCACGCGCCGCCGGGCACCGGGGCCCGCTCGAACACGTCCACCTCCCAGCCCTCGCGGGCCAGCAGGGCGGCGGCGGTCAGGCCGTTGGGTCCGGCGCCCACGACGACGGCGCGGCCCGGCTCGACGCCCCGGGGCAGGGCGAATCCGGGGCCGGTGGCGGTTTCGGTCATGGTCTCCTCCTGTAGTCCCTAGGATGGTCGCACCCCGCCCGCCGCCCGTCAGGAGGCCCTCCCCCGTGGACCCGTTCTGGACCGCGCTCGCTCTCACGACGTTCGCCGGGCTGGCCACGGTGCTGGGCGGCGTCCTGGCGATCGTCGGACGCGCGCCCTCGGGCCGCGGGCTGGGGGCCGCCCTCGGCCTCGCCGCGGGCGTCATGCTCGCGGTCTCCTTCCTGGAGATGCTGCCGGCCGCCGTCGAGGGGCTGGGCGGGGCGGTCGGCCCCGCGGCGACCGCCGTCGCGGTGGCCGCCCTGATCCTCGGCGCAGGCTCCTACGTGCTGCTCGAGCGCGCCGTCCCCGACCCCGTCTCGGAGATGCCGGGCGACGTCGACGACCCGGCCGGCCTGGACCGGCGGCGGATGCTGCGCCTGGGCACGGTGACGGCCCTGGCGATCGGCCTGCACAATCTGCCGGAGGGCTTCGTCACCTTCGCCGGCACCCTGCAGGATCCGTCGGTGGGCCTCGCGCTGGCCGTCGCGATGGCCGTGCACAACGTTCCCGAGGGCGTGGCCGTGGCCGTGCCCGTGCGGCAGGCCACCGGATCGCGGCGCAAGGCCTTCGCGTGGGCCGCGTTCACGGGGATCGCGGAGCCGCTGGGCGCGCTGATCGGCTGGCTGCTGCTGGCCCCGTTCCTCACACCCGCGCTCCTGGCCGCCGTCTTCGCGGCCGTGGCGGGCGTGATGGTGACCGTGAGCCTCGACGCGCTGCTGCCCGCCGCCCGGGCGGCCGGGGGCCGCGCCGCGGCGCTGGGCGGCGTGCTGCTGGGCGTGGCCGCGATGGCCCTCTCACTGGACCTGCTCTCCTGAGCGCCGGGGGGCCGGTCAGTTCACGAGGGCCGGCTGCAGGACCGCCTCGGCCTCGCGCACCTCGCCGTCGGCGGTGCGCCACTGGACGGTGATCCGGTCCCCCACGTTGTGGTCGTTGACCAGGCGGGACATCCGGGAGGCGTCGTCGCCGACGGTCCGCCCCTCGATCTCGAGGATGACATCGCCCTCGACCAGGCCGATCTGCTCGGCGGCGGAGCCCGCGTCCACCTGCATGACCACGACGCCGACGTCGGGATCCGCGCCGACCATGATGCCCAGGGCGCCGTCCGCACCGATGCTCACGGTGTCCGTCTCCTCGCCCGAGAGGACCTGGTCCGCCACGTCGAAGGCCACCTCCAGCGGGATCGCGAAGCCGTCCACCTCGTCTGCGGTGGTCCCGTCGCTGGCTGCCACGGTCACGCCGACCACCTGGCCGGCGTCGTCCACCACCGGGCCGCCGGAGTAGCCGGGCACGACGTCCGCGTCCGTCTGGATCAGGCCGGACAGGCGCGCGTACTGATCGGTGCCCTCGGCCGCGGCCATGATCGAGCGGTCCGTGCCGAGCACGGTGCCGCGCACGGCCGTCAGATAACCCTGGCCTCCGCCGTTGCCGACGGCGGCCACCTGGTCCCCGCGCCGCACCGGGTCCAGCGAGACGCTGGCCACCGGCAGGTCTGAGACGCCCTCGACGTCGAGCACCGCGATGTCGTGCTCGGCATCGCGCCCGAGCACCGTGGCCGTGTGCCGCGCGCCGGTGTCCGCGACCACCACGTGCACCTCCGAGGAGTCCTCGACCACGTGGTAGTTGGTCACCGCCAGCCCGTCCGGGGAGAGCACCATGCCGGTCCCCGTGCCGGTGCGGGCGCCGAGGGCGGTCTCCACGAGGAGGATGCCCGGGGCGTCCGCGACCGGCTGGCCCGGGTCCAGGGACGAGCCGTCGTGGGCCGATGCGGACCAGTCCACCGTCACGCCGTCGTGGACGTGGGTCAGGCCCGCCGCGAGCTCGCCCGCCTCCCGTGCCGGGGCCTCGGCGGCGGGCACGGTCGGGGCGGAGTCCGCGGCGACGTCGACCATCCGGCCGGCGAGGAGCGCGGTGAGGCCCCCCGCCAGGACCAGCGCCCCGAGCACGCCGAACAGCGCGATGACGAACGCCAGGGGCGAGCGTCGTGCGCGCGGCGGCCAGCCCGGCGGCGTCACGCTCAGCCCCGGGCGGCCGCCAGGGCGGCCTCGTAGTCCGGCTCCTCGGAGATCTCGGGGACGAGCTGGGCATGACGGACCACGCCGTCGGCATCGACCACGACGACGGCGCGGGCCAGCAGGCCCTCGAGCGGACCGTCGGTCATGCGCACGCCGTAGTCGCCGCCGAACGACGAGCGGAACACAGAGCCGCTGCGGACGTGGTCGATGCCCTCGACCGAGCAGAAGCGCGCGGCGGCGAACGGCAGGTCCGCGGACACGGCCACGACGGTGGTGTCCCCGAGGTCCGCGACGCGGGAGTCGAACTCGCGGACGGAGGCGGCGCACACGCCGGTGTCCAGGGACGGGAAGATGTTCAGGATCACGCGGCGGCCGCGCAGCTCCCGCAGGGTCACCGGGGACAGGTCCGCCCCGGTGAGGGTGAAGTCGGGGGCGGGGGAACCCACCTGGGGCAGCTCACCGACGGTGTGGACGGGGGTGCTCTTCATGTGGGTCGTCGCCATGGGGACAGCCTAGGATGGGCGCGGCCGGACGGGAGCACTCCCCGCCCGGCTCGGCGGACGGCGAACACGGAGGGACCGACCATGACCGAGCCCATGACGTCCAACGTCACCGACACGGCCCTGCTGTTCGAGGGCGGGGGCATGCGCGCCGCGCTCACCTCGGCCGTGGTGGCGGAACTGCTGCGCGAGCGGATCCACGTGGACTTCGTGGCCGGCATCTCGGCGGGCTCGTCCAACGCCGTGAACTACCTGTCCCGCGACCCGGCCCGTGCGCGGCGCTCGTTCGTGGACTTCGCCGACGATCCTCGGTTCGGCAACTGGCTGAGCTTCGTGCGCGGCAAGGGCCTGTTCAACGCCGAGTACATCTACGAGCACGCCGGCCTGCCCGAGGCGGACCTGCCCTACGACTTCGCCACGTTCCGCGCGAACCCCGCCCGGCTCGTGCTGGGCGGGTTCGACGCCGCGAGCGGCGAGACCCGCTGGTGGGACCGCTCCGACATGACCACCCTGACCGACCTGATGGTCCGCGTCCGCGCGTCGTCCACGATGCCGGTCCTCATGCCCCCCGTGCACGCCGAGGGCACCGTGTTCGTGGACGGCGCCCTCGGCGTGGACGGCGGGATCCCGCTGACCGCGGCGGAGGACGCGGGGTTCGAGAAGGTCCTCGTGGTCCTGACCCGGGAGCGCGGGTACGTGAAGCGGCCCGAGCGGTTCCCCTCGTTCTATCAGCGCACCTTCCGGCGCTACCCCGCCGTCGCGGACGCGCTGCTCACGCGCTGGCGCCGGTACAACGCCACCCGCGAGCGCCTGTTCGAGATGGAGCGGCAGGGACGGGCCTATCTGTTCGTGCCCGAGACCATGCCCATCGCCAACGGCGAGCGGTCCGTGGCCAAGCTGGCCGCCGCCCACGAGCTCGGCCTGGACCAGGTGCGCCGCGAGATGCCCGCGATCCGCGCGTTCCTGGGGCTGCCGGCGTCCCGCTGAGCCGCGCCTGCTCCGAGCGGCGGGTCAGGCCTCGGCGCGGGCGGCCGAGTCCGGCAGGCCGAACACCGAGTCGAACGCATAGGCGTACACCGCGGCGTAGACGAGGAAGAACACGAGCAGGCCGGCCTCGATGAGGAACGCCTCCCCCAGCCCGATGCCGAGGATCAGCGCCACCGCGGGCACGAGGAACACGATCAGCCCGCCCTCGAAGCCGACGGCGTGGGCCACGCGCACCCACCAGGGCCGGCCCGTGATCCCGAGGCGGCGTTCGAGGGTCTCGAACACCGAGTTGAACACGATGTTCCACAGCAGGGCCACGGTCGAGGACACGACCGCCACGGCGAGCGAGGGCCCGCCGCCGTTGCCGAGCGCCGCCAGGATCACGGTGGTGAAGAGGATGGCGAGCAGCTCGAAGACCACCGCGTAGACCACGCGGCGCAGCAGGGGCGTCCGGAACACGCGGCGGCGCACGAGCGCGTCCCGGCCCCCCGGGCCCCGCGGCACGTCGGAGGGCGGCGTCGACACGGGGTCGACGCCCGGGCGGGCGCGGCGGGTCTCGGACACGGCGCCCAGCCTAGGGCTGGCACCGCGGGGCGCCGAATCCGGCGGAACCGGCCGCCCGCCGTCGTCGCTCCTCGATGAGGGGCGGGCGCGCCTTCACCGCGCCCCGGCCGCCTGCCTAGAGTTCGAGGCATGAAGCTCACCGATGACCTGCTGCAGAAGTTCAACGAACAGATCACCCTCGAGTTCGAGGCGTCCATGGTCTACCGCCAGCTCGCGATCGCCGCCGACGACCTGGACCTGTCCGGGATGGCCGCGTGGCTGCGGCACCAGGCGGACGAGGAGATCGTCCACGCGAACAAGTTCATCGACCACGTCGCCGACCGGGACAGCTTCCCGACGATCGGCGCCATCCCGGCCCCGCCCGTGCAGGCCGGCCTGTCGGCCCTGGAGATCTTCCGGGCCGCGCTCGCGCACGAGCAGAAGGTCTCCGAGGCGATCCGCGAGCTGTACCGGGCCACCGAGTCCGCGGGCGACCTCAACTCGCGCCCGCTGCTGAACTGGTTCCTGGACGAGCAGATCGAGGAGGAGGCCACCGTCTCCGAGATCGTGGGCCAGCTCGAGCTCGTCGGCGATGACGGCTCGGGCCTGCTCCGCATCGACGGCCGCCTGGGCTCCCGTCCCGTGGAGACCACCGAGAACGACGCCTGAGCCCACCGGCGGCCTCGTCGGCCGCGCACGCACCGGCCCGGTCCCCCACGGGACCGGGCCGGTGCGTGTCCGTCCCCGCCGCTATGCTCGACCTGCGCCCTGCCCGCGCACCGGCGCGCCCGTCGGCCCCACCCCAGGAGGAACCATGGTCGGACTCGTAGCCCTGCTCGACGACGTCGCCGCCCTCGCCCGCCTCGCCGCCGCGAGCGTGGACGACGTGGCCGCAGGGGCGGGACGCGCCGCGGCCAAGGCGGCGGGTGTGGTGGTCGACGACGCCGCGGTGACCCCGCAGTACATGGCCGGCGCAGCCGCGGCCCGCGAGCTGCCGATGATCTGGCGGATCACCAAGGGCTCCCTGCGCAACAAGCTCGTGTTCATCCTGCCCGCCCTGCTGCTGCTCGACTGGCTCGCCCCCTGGATCCTGCCGTGGCTGCTGCTGGCCGGCGGCACCTACCTGTCCTATGAGGGCGCGCACAAGGTGTGGGGCAAGCTCACCGGCCACGGGCATGCCGACGACGAGGAGCCCGCCGTCGAGCGGGGTCCGGAGGCCGAGGACACCGTGGTGCGCGGGGCCATCACCACGGACTTCATCCTGTCCCTGGAGATCATGGTCATCTCCATGAACGAGGTGGCCGACCTGGGCTTCTGGATGCAGGCGGCGGTCCTGGCGGTGGTGGCCGTCCTCATCACCGTGGGCGTGTATGGGGCCGTGGGGCTGATCGTGAAGATGGACGACGTCGGCCTGCACCTGCACCAGAACGCCTCGACCTCCGGCGGCCGCTCGTTCGGCGCCGGGCTGGTCAAGGCCATGCCGCACGTGCTGCGCGTGGTGACCGTCATCGGCACCGTGGCGATGCTCTGGGTGGGCGGCCACATCGCCCTCGTGGAGCTGGACGCACTGGGCGTGCCGTGGCCCTACGCCGTGCAGCACGGGATCGTCGAGCCCGTCACACACGCCGCCGGCGCGTTCCTCGGCTGGCTCACGGAGACTGCGACGTCGGCTGTGTGGGGCCTGCTCTGGGGCTCGGTCGCGCTCGGGGTGGTCCTGCTCGTCGGACGCCTGCGCGGGAAGAAGGCCGCGCCCGCCCACTGATGCGGCGGCTGACGGGTCTACTCCCACCCGCGCCCGACGCCGAGGCCCGCAGACGCGCCGCTACGCACGGAACGTAGCGGCGCGTCTGCGGGCCTCGGCGCTGTCTCCGTCTCCCGACGGGCCCCGTCAGTCGGCGGTGAGGAAGGTGCGCACCGCGGAGACGAAGGCCTCGGGCTGGTCGGCGTGCAGCCAGTGGCCGGCGTCACGGACGGTCACGCGCACGACGCGCGGGAACAGCTCCTTCATCCGCGGCACGTCCTCGTCCTGGACGTAGTCCGACTCGGCGCCGGCCAGCCACAGGACCGGATGGTCGAACACGCGCGCCGGGTCCTCGGGGACCACCGGGTCCGGGAACGAGCCGATCTCCCGCAGGTGCTCGAAGAGCATGGCCACGTTGGGCTGCCACGCGAAGTGGCCGGCCGCGCGCCGCAGGTTCTGCAGCAGGAAGCCGCGCACCCGCGCGTCGTGGACGTGCTCGGCCATGGCCGCGTCGGCCTCGGCCCGCGAGTCGTACGCGTCCAGGTCCATGCGCAGCATGGTGCCCAGCAGGTGCACGAACTCGTCCGTGGCCTGCGGTGAGAGCCGCGGGGAGATGTCCTCCACGATCAGCCGGTCCACGAGCTCCGGGTGCCGCAGGGCGAGCACCATCGCGACCTTGCCGCCCATCGAGTGGCCCAGCAGGTGGACCGGCCCGTCGGCGGCGAGACCGCCCCGCAGGTGGGCAGCCACCCGGTCCGCGATCTCGCGGTAGTCCACCCGGTCCGTCCAGGGCGAGGCGCCGTGGTCCGGCAGATCGATCAGCTCCACCGTGAAGTCGTCCCCCAGCTCCTTGGCCGGGCCGGTGAAGTTCCGGCCGCGGCCCATGAGGCCATGCAGGAACGCGACGCGGCGCGAGCCCTCCCCGATGCGGGTGGAGGCCAGGGGTGCGTCGGACAGGGCGGAGGCGGCGGTCGTGTTCACCCGACTCAGGCTAGCGCGGGACCGGACCGGCGCCTCCCCCGACTTCCAGTCATCTTGACCCTCTGAGATGGGCGGGAACAGTGTCATACTGACCAGAACAGCCCCGCCAGTCCACTCCGGGAGGTCCCATGCCCGTCGCTGAGGCCCGCGTCAGCGTCGCCGTGTCCACGGCCGTCTTCGGCGTGCGCCCGGACCCGCACGGCGTGCCCCGCCTCTGCGTCGCCCTCGTCCCGCGGATGCGCGAGCCGTTCCTGGACCGGTGGGCGCTGCCGGGCGCGTGGCTCGGCGCGGACGAGGAGCTGGCCGACGTCGCCGCACGCGTGGCCGCCGAGTGCGTGCCCGGTCCCGTCCGTCGCCTCGAGCAGCTGGCGGCGTTCGGCGCCGTGGACCGTTCCCCCACCGGACGCGTCCTCACGGTGGCCCACTGGGCGCTCAGCCCCGTCCTGGACGACGACGGCGCCGCCCCGGCGTCCCGCCCGGACCCGGACGTGGCCGGGCTGCCCATCGGGGTCCATGTGCGCTGGCACCGGGCCGACGCGCCGCCCGCGCTGGCGTTCGACCACGCCCAGATCCTGGCGGCGGCCGTGGCGCGTCTGCGCGCGGACCTGCCGCGAGCCGGCGTCGGGCACGCGCTGCTGGGGCCCTCCTTCACCCTTGCCGAGCTGCGCGCCGTGCACGAGGCCGTCCTCGGCCGCGGCCTCGACGCCGCCAACTTCCGCCGCGCCACCCTCGCCGCCGGGGCCCTCGAGGAGACCGGCGAGGTCCGCGGCGGCACCCCGCACCGCCCGCCCAAGCTCTACCGCTACCGGCCCGCCGGGCCCGGGACCGACCCCGATCCCGCCGGGCCGGACGCCCGCCGCTGACCCACCAGCCCCGACCCAGGAGTCACCCATGACCACCCCGACCGGGACCACCGCCTCGGTGGCCCGCACCCTGACCCTGATCGACAAGGACGCCGCGCGCGGCTCCTCGTGCTCCCCCGACCTGACCCGCGGCCCCTGGGCGTTCGACGCCGGCCTGCCCGCCTACGGCCCCGGCGCATCGCAGGACGACGCCGTCCCGGCCGACGCCCCCGTGCAGGGCCGCATCCCCGAGGAGTACCAGCGGGCCTCCGACGAGGAGCTCCACGCCCGGATCAGCGCGGCGCGGCAGACGCTCGGCGAACGCGTCGTCGTGCTGGGCCACTTCTACCAGCGCGACGAGGTCGTCCAGCACGGCGACTTCGTGGGCGACTCCTTCCAGCTCGCGCGGGCCTCCCAGGGCCGGCCCGAGGCGGAGGCGATCGTGTTCTGCGGCGTGCACTTCATGGCGGAGACCGCGGACCTTCTCTCCACCCCGGACCAGGCCGTCATCCTGCCCAACCTCGCCGCCGGCTGCTCCATGGCGGACATGGCCGACCTGGACTCGGTCGAGGACGCGTGGGAGCAGCTCGAGGCGGTCTACGGCACCGAGCCGGACGACGACGGGCGCGTGCCCCTGCTGCCCGTGACCTACATGAACTCCTCCGCGGCCCTCAAGGGCTTCGTCGGCGAGCGCGGCGGCATCGTGTGCACGTCCTCCAACGCCTCGGCCGTGCTGGACTGGGCGTTCGAGCGTGCCCAACGCGTCCTGTTCTTCCCGGACCAGCACCTGGGCCGGAACACGGGCCGCGCCAGGGGGATCCCACTCGAGCAGATGCCGACGTGGAACCCCCGCCTGCCGCTGGGCGGGAACTCCGAGGACGCCCTGCGGGACGCGAAGGTCCTGCTGTGGCACGGCTTCTGCTCGGTGCACCGCCGCTTCACCGTGGCGCAGATCGAGCAGGCCCGCGCCGAGCACCCGGACGTCCAGGTGATCGTGCACCCCGAGTGCCCCCTGCCCGTGGTGGAGGCCGCGGACTCCTCCGGGTCCACCGACTTCATCGTCAAGGCGATCCAGGCGGCGCCGGCCGGCTCGACCTTCGCGATCGGCACCGAGATCAACCTCGTGCAGCGCCTGGCCGCCCAGCACCCCGAGCACACGATCTTCTGCCTCGACCCCGTGATCTGCCCGTGCTCCACCATGTACCGCATCCACCCCGGCTACCTCGCGTGGGTGCTCGAGGAGCTCGTGGCCGGCCGCGTGGTCAACCGGATCACCGTGCCCGCGTCCGTCGCCGACCCGGCCCGCACCGCGCTCGAGCGGATGCTGGCCGTCGCGCCGAAGCAGTCGGCCGCGCAGTCCGCCGGGGCCGGGACGTGACCCCGGCCGACCGCGCCCCGGCGACGCCGGCCCCGCAGCCGGACGTGGAGCGGATCGTGGCCGCCGCGCTCGCCGAGGACGCGCCCTGGGGTGATGTCTCCTCGGAGGCCTTCGTCCCGGAGCAGGCCCGGATCACCGCGCGCGTGGTGGCCCGCGAGCCCGGGGTGCTCTCCGGCACGAACGCCCTCGAGGCCGCCTTCCGGCTCGTCGACCCGGCCGTGTCCGTCACCCTGCACCTGACCGACGGCGCCGACCTGTCCCCCGGCGCCGTCGTCGCCGAGGTCGCGGGCCCCGCCCGCTCGGTGCTGCGCGCCGAGCGCGTGGCGCTGAACCTCGTCCAACGGCAGTCCGGGATCGCCACGACGACGGCCGCCCACGTGGCCGCCGCGCGCGCCGGCGGCGGGCACGCGCGGGTGGTGGACACCCGCAAGACCACCCCGGGTCTGCGCGTGCTCGAACGGCAGGCGGTGCGGGACGGAGGCGGGCACAACCACCGCTTCAGCCTCTCGGATGCCGTGATGCTCAAGGACAACCACCTGGCCGCGCTGGGGTTCGGCGGTGCCGGCGACCCGGGCGAGGCCCTCACCGCGGCCCTGCGCGCCGGGATGGCCCGCCTGCCGCACACCACCCACGTGGAGGTGGAGGTCGACCGGCTCGAGCAGATCCCGGCGGTGCTCGCCGCCGGGGTCGACACGATCATGCTGGACAACTTCTCGCCGGCCGAGCTGCGGGCCGGCGTCGAGCTCGTGGCGGGCCGCGCCGTCGTCGAGGCCTCCGGCGGGGTGAGCCTCGAGACGATCGGGGCGATCGCGGCCACGGGCGTGGACGTGATCTCGGTGGGAGCACTGACCCATACCGTCCAGTCCCTGGACCTGGGCCTGGACGCCGTGGTCGAGGAGGGCTCGCCGCGCCGATGAGCACCACCCTCGACCTGGACCACGCGGCCACCGCGCCCGTCCGGCGCAGCGCGCTGGAGGCGATGTGGCCCGCCCTCACCGGCGTCTACGGCAACCCGTCCTCGGCGCACGAGGCCGGCCGGGCGGCGGCGGCCCTGCTCGAGGACGCCCGCGCGCGGGTGGCCCGCGCGATCGGCGCCCGGGCCGGGCAGGTCGTGTTCACCTCGGGCGGCACGGAGGCCGACGCGCTCGCCGTGCTCGGCACGGTGCGCGCCCGGATCCTCGCCGGACGCCCGGCGGGCCACGTGCTGACCACGGGGATCGAGCACAGCGCGGTGCGGCAGTCCTGTGACCAGCTGGCCCGGCTGCACGGCGTCGAGGTCGAGCACCTCGCGCTGGACCGTGACGGTTTGACCTCGGCGGACGACCTCGCCGCCCGCCTGCGCCCGGACACCGCGCTGGTCAGCGTGCACCTGGCCCACAACGAGGTGGGCACGGTGCAGCCGGTGGCCGAGCTGGCCGCCGTCGCCCGGGAGGCGGGCGTGCCGCTGCACGTGGACGCGGTGCAGGCCGCGGGGCAGATCCCGGTGGACGTGCGCGCCCTCGGGGCGGATCTCGTGGCGCTGTCCGGGCACAAGGTCGGCGGGCCCAAGGGGGTCGGCGCGCTGTGGGTGCGCCCGGGTCACGCCCTGGAACCGCTCGTGCCCGGTGGCGGCCAGGAGCGGGGCCGGCGGTCCGGGACGCAGAACGTGGCCGGTGCCGCCGGGTTCGCGGCGGCCTTCGAGGAGGCCGAGGCGGAGCGCACCGCGGCCGCGGACGCGTGGTCCGGGCTGCGGGACCGGTTCGCGGCGCGCGTGCTCGACGGCGTCCGGGCGCTCGTGCCCGACGCGCGGCTGACCGGCCATCCCGCGCGGCGGCTGCCGCGTCACGCCTCGTTCGTGCTGCCCGGCGTGAACGGCGAGTCGGTGCTGGAGGAGGCGGCCCGCCGGGGCGTGCTGGCCTCGGCGGGGTCCGCGTGCTCGGCCCACGACGCCGAGCCGTCCCCGGCCCTGCTCGCGCTGGGCCTCAGCGAGGACGAGGCCCGCACGGCCCTGCGCTGCACGTTCGGCCCGGACGCCGACGCCCCGCTGCTCGACGCCGCGGCGGACGCGATCGTCGACGCCGTCCGGACGGTCACCGCCCTGCGCTGAGCGGCCCCGGGCCGGTCGACCCCGATGCCGCCGGGGGCCGGCGTCGGACGTTCACCCGGGGGTCAGCCCGAGGCCACATGTCCCTCGCCTGCGTGCCCCACCCTGGCCCCGTGAAGCAGACCACCGCACCCCTGTCCCACTCCGCCTCCCGCCGTTCGGTGCTCGCCGCGGCGTCCGCCGCCGTACTCGCCCCCGCCGCCCTCGCCGGCCCCGCCGCCGCCCGTCCGGCCCGCCACACCCCCGGTGGCCTGGTCGCGTCCCGTCTGACGCTGCCGTCCGGCGTCGCCACCGGCGACGTCACCTCGAACTCGGCCGTGCTGTGGGCGCGCTCGTCCGGCCGTTCGCGCCTGCACGCCACGCTGCGCGCGGTCGACGAGGACGGGAAGGTGCTGCGCGGCCGCTTCGCCCGCGGGCTGACCCTGCGCTCCGGCTGGGTCGACGGGGCCACCGACCACACCGCGAAGATCCTCGCGGACACGCTGCCCTCCGACACCCGCTTCGAGGTGACGTACGCGTTCGAGGACGAGGCCGGCCGCCTGGGCGAGTCGGCCGTGGCCCGCTTCACGACGGCGCCCGGCGCGCGGTTCGGCCGGAAGACCTCCGCCGCCCAGTCCTTCGTGTGGACCGCGGACACCGCGGGGCAGGGCTACGGCATCAACCCGGAGATCGGCGGCATGCGCGGCTACGCGGCGATGCACGCCACGATGCCCGACTTCTTCCTGCACTCCGGCGACACGATCTACGCGGACAACCCCATCCCGGAGACCCTCGAGGTGGCCGGCGAGCCCACCTGGCGCAACCTCGTCACGGAGGAGACGTCCAAGGTCGCCGAGACGCTGAACGAGTTCCGCGGCCGCCACCGCTACAACATGATGGACGACAACCTCCGCGCCCTGTACGCGGACGTCCCCGTCATCGCCCAGTGGGACGACCACGAGACGACCAACAACTGGTGGCCGGGTGAGGTCCTCGAAGACCCGCGCTACACCCAGGTCCGTGACGTGGACACGCTGGCCGCCCGCGCCCGCCGCGCGTGGCAGGAGTACATGCCGATCGCCGACTCCACAGCCCTGCGCCGCGGCTCGGGCTTCGAGCCCGCCCGCATCTACCGCAGGATCCCCCGCGGCGCGACCCTCGACGTGTTCGCCCTGGACATGCGCACCCACAAGGGCGAGAACACCCCGGGGCTCGAGACCCACGAGACCCCGATCCTGGGCGACGAGCAGCTGCAGTGGCTCATCCGTGGGCTGCGCGCGTCGACCGCCACGTGGAAGGTCATCGCCAACGACCTGCCTCTGGGCCTGATCGTCCCCGACGGCACGGGGCAGGAGTCCCTGTCCAACGGCGACGACGGCGCCCCGCTGGGCCGCGAGCTGGAGATCGCCCGCCTCCTGAAGGCGATCAAGGACCACGGCGTGAAGAACGTCGTGTTCCTCACCGGCGACGTCCACTACTGCGCGGCGCACCACTACTCCCCCGACCGCGCGGCGTTCACCGACTTCGAGCCGTTCTGGGAGTTCGTGGCCGGCCCCATCAACGCCGGATCGTTCGGCCCGAACACGCTGGACGGCACCTTCGGCCCGCGCCTGGACTTCGAGGCGCACGGGCCGGTCATGGGCTCGCCGCGCTCCGGCGAGCACCAGTACTTCGGCCACGTCGAGATCCCCGAGGACGGCCGCGAGTTCCGGGTGCGTCTGATCAACGCCGCCGGCCGGACGGTCTACTCGCGCACGCTGACGGCGGCCTGATCCGCCGTGCCACGCGGCGGGTGACCGTCAGTCGGTGATCAGGCCCTCCTCGCGGAGCCAGTCCCACGCGACCTGGGTGGGCTCCTCGCCGTCGACGTCCACCCGGGCGTTCAGGCGCGCGGCCGTCGCGTTGTCCAGGCGCGCGGTCACGGGCGCCAGCAGGTCGGCGATCTCGGGGTGCTCGGCCAGGACCTCCTCGCGCACGATGGGGGCCGCGTTGTACTTCGGGAAGAAGCTCAGCGGGTCCTGCAGGGTCGTCAGGTCCAGCGCGGCGATCCGCCCGTCCGTGGCGTACGCCTCCCCGAAGGTGCACGACCCGTCCGCCACCGCGGCGAACACCGCCCCGATGTCCATCTGGCGCAGCCGGGATCCGGTGGGCCGTTCGATCCCGTAGGCCTCGAGCATGGGCAGGAACCCGTCGTTGCGGGCGGCGAATTCGGCGCTCACGCAGAAGGACTGGTCCTCCGTGGGGAGGTCCTTGATGTCCGCCAGGGTCTCCAGGCCGAGCTCCTCCGCCCGGTCCTGGCGCACGGAGAAGGTGTAGGTGTTGTCGAGTTCGGCCGGCGGCAGCCACACCAGGCCCTGCTGCGCGTCCTCGTCCCGGACCGCGGCCCACTGCGCCTGGGCGTCCGGGATCGGATCGGTGTGGCCCAGGTACGTGATCCAGGCCGTCCCCGTGTAGTCCCACTCGACGTCCACGACGCCTGCGACCTGGGCCTGGCGCGCACTGAGCGAACCCGGCATGTTGGTCAGATCCTCGACGTCGGCCCCCGCGGAGCGCAGCAGGATCGCGGTGATCTTGCCGAGCACGACGCCCTCGTTGAAGTTCTTGGAGCCCACCGCCACGTGGGCGCCCTCGAGGTCGATCCCGGCGACGTCGCCGGCGGGCGTGCCCGAGGGCAGGTAGCCGCCGGCGGTGCTCAGCCCGCACCCGGACAGGACCAGGGAGGCCGCCAGGCCGAGCGCGGCGAGCGCGGCACGAGCGGGGGTCCGGCCGCGGCGGCGGGACGGGGTGGTCGCGCGCGGGGTGGTCATGCGAGCCCCCTCGGCGTGGCCAGCGTCTCGACGAGGCGGCCGATCCACTCGATCATCAGGGCGAGGGCGGCCACGAGGATCGCCCCCGAGACGAGCAGCGGGAAACGGAACAGGACGATCCCGGTCTGGATGAGCAGGCCGAGGCCGCCGGCGTCGATGAACGTCGCGAACGCCCCGGTACCCACCAGCAGCACCAGGGCGGTCCGCAGACCCGCCATGATCACGGGCAGGGCCAAGGGCAGCTCCACCCGGAGCAGGGTCTGCAGCGGCGACATGCCCATGCCGCGGGCCGCCTCGACGACGGTGGGGTCGACGCCCCGCAGCCCGGCCAGCGTGTTGGCCAGCACGGGCAGGAACGCGTAGAGGGACAGGGCCAGGACGGCGACCCGGAAGCCGAACCCCCACGCCATGGCGAGCAGGACGATCACACCGATCACGGGAGCGGCCTGGCCGGCGTTGGCCAGCCCCATGGCGACGGGGGTGAACCGCCGGGCGGCGGGGCGGCTCAGCAGCACGCCGAGCGGGACGGCCGTCGCCACGACCAGAACGGTGGACACGCCGACGAGGGCCAGGTGCTCGGCGGTGAGGCGCAGGACGGTGGGCCAGGTCAGCAGCCGGGCCTCGACGTCGTCGAGGGCGGCTCCGCGCACCCAGACGGTCCACCCGATCAGCAGGGCGGCCACCAGCAGCGGCAGGCCGATCAGGAGCAGGCGGTCCTCGGCGGAGGCCGCACGCAGCCGGGCGATCACGGCCGAGCCTGCTCGTCGCCGGCGCGGGCGTGCGCGCGCAGTGTCGGATAGTCGAGCAGACCGATGACCGTGCCATCACGGACCACGGCGATCTCCTCCGCCGGGGCCGTGACCAGCACGGCGAGGGCCTCGCTGATCGGGGTGGCCGCGTCGAGCACGGGCCCGCCCGGCAGCGTGCCCGTCGGGTGCTGTGCGATCGGGCGCAGCGGCAGCGAGTCGACCGACCGCAGCCCCAGCCGCTTGAGCCCCGCCCCCGACCCCACGAAGTCGGCCACGAACTCGGTGGCCGGCCGCGCCAGGACCTCTTCGGGGGTGGCGTACTGGGCCACGTGCGCGCCGGGTTCGAGCACCAGGATCCGGTCGCCCAGGAGCACGGCCTCGTCCACGTCGTGGGTGACCATCACGATGGTCTTGCCCACCCTGGCCTGGATGTCGAGCATCTCCTTCTGCAGGCGCTGGCGGGTGAGGGGGTCCACGGCGCCGAAGGGCTCGTCCATGAGCAGCACGGGTGGATCCGCCGCGAGGCCCCGCGCCACGCCGACGCGCTGCTGCTGTCCGCCGGACAGCTCGCGCGGGAAACGGTCCCGGTAGATCGCCGGGTCCAGGCCGACCAGGTCGAGCAGCTCGTCCACGCGGTCGGCGATGCGCCGGCGGTCCCACTTGAGCAGGCGCGGCACCAGGCCGACGTTCTCGGCGACGGACAGGTGGGGCATCATCCCGCCACCCTGCACGACGTAGCCGATCTGACGGCGCAGCCGGGTGGGGTCGCGGCGTGTGATGTCCTCCCCACCGATCAGGATCCGCCCGGAGGTGGGCTCGATGAGGCGGTTGATCATCTTCAGCGAGGTGGTCTTGCCGCAGCCGGACGGGCCGACGAACACCACGGTCTCCCCCGCGGGGATGATGAGGTCCAGGGCGTCCACGGCGGGACGGTCCTGCCCCGGAAAGAGCTTCGTCAGGGACTCGAGACGGATCTCGGCCCCGGCGTCACGGTCGGTGCTCATGCGCGCAGTCCCTTCGAGATGGTGAGCCGGCCGAGCAGCACGAGCAGCCCGTCCAGGACGAGGGCGACGACGACGATGCCGAGGGTGCCCACGAGGGCGTAGTTCAACGCGTTGGCGCCGCCCAGGGAGACCAGCCCCGTGAAGATGTACGAGCCCAGTCCGGGCCCCAGGACGTAGGCCGCGACCGCGGCCACGCCCATGCCGAGCTGGCCCGCGACCCGGATGCCGGTGAGGATCACGGGCCAGGCCAGCGGGAGACGCACCCGGGTGAACAGCGCCACCGGCCCCATGCCCATCCCCCGGGCGGCCTCCAGCACCTCCGGGTCCACGCCGCGCAGACCCACGAGCGCGTTGCGGAGGATGGGCAGCAGGGCATAGAAGACCACCACCACGACGGCGGGGACGGTCCCGATGCCCACCAGGGGGATCAGGACGCCGATGAGCGCGAAGGAGGGCAGGGTCAGCCCGACGGCCGTGAAGGCGTTCGCGATCGGGGTCAGGGCCTTGATCCGCGTGGCGATCACGGCCAGCGCGATGGCGAGCACGGTGGCGATGGCCAGCGCCTGCAGCACGAGCCACCCGTGCTGCCACGCCCGGAAGAGGATGTCGGGCCAGCGTGAGGCGAGGAACTCGCTCATGCGGCCTCCACGCCGGCAGCGCGCCCCTGGGCGGCCCGGGCGTCTGCGGGGCGGGGCAGGACCGTCATCGTCGTCTCCTTCGGTCCGGGTGGGTCGGGCGTGCTCTTGCACGCTCCCCGAGACGGTGGCGCTCCCTGTGTTCTGCGCCACGACGGGGGTCGCCGGCACCGCCAAGGATGGCCTACCGACCGGGCGACGGGCAGGACGGCCTGCGCTAGCGTGTCGGCCATGTCTCGCTCCCACTCCGATGCCCTCGACGCGTCCGGCCCCGACTCCGGGGGCGCCGTCGCCGTGCCCCGCCGCCGCGTCGGCCTGCTGCCCCGCATCCTCGTCGCGATCGTGGCCGGCGTCCTCGTCGGCCTGGTCGCGCCGACCTGGCTCGTGCAGGCCTTCGCCACCTTCAACGGGCTGTTCTCGAACTTCCTGGGTTTCATCGTCCCGGTGCTGATCCTGGCGCTCGTCGCCCCCGCCATCGGCGACATCGGCCGGGGCGCGGGGAAGCTGCTGGCCCTGACCGGCGGCATCGCCTACGGCTCCACCCTGGTCGGCGGCTTCGGCGCCCTGCTGGTCTGCCTGCTCGTCTTCCCGCTGATCCTCACGCCCGGGTCCTTCGAGGGGATGGCCAACCCCGAGGACGCGCTGCTCGGCCCGCTGTTCGAGGTGCAGATGGACCCGCCCTTCGGCGTGATGACGGCCCTGCTGCTCGCGTTCGTGCTCGGCATCGGCCTGACGATGCTGCCGCGCGGCGCCCTGCACGAGAGCTTCGACCAGCTGCGATCGATCATCGAGCGGGTCGTCATGGGCCTGATCGTGCCGCTGCTGCCCGTCTACATCTTCGGCGTGTTCCTGAACATGACCGCCGCCGGCGAGGTCTTCAAGGTCATCACCACGTTCCTCGGCGTGATCCTGCTGGTCTTCGGCCTCACCGTGGTGCTGCTGCTCCTCCAGTACGTCGTCGCGGGCGCGATCGCGGGCCGCAACCCGTTCACGGCACTGAAGACGATGCTGCCGGCCTACGCGACGGCCCTGGGCACCTCGTCCTCGGCGGCGACCATCCCGGTGACCCTGCGCCAGACCCTGCTGCTCGGCGTGCGCCGGCCGATCGCCTCGTTCGTCGTGCCGCTGTGCGCGACGATCCACCTGGCCGGCTCCACCGTGAAGATCGTCTCGTTCTCCATCGCGGTGCTGTTCCTCTCGGGCCAGTCGATCGACGTCCCGGTGTTCGTGGGCTTCATCTTCATGCTGGGCGTCACCATGGTCGCGGCGCCCGGCGTGCCCGGCGGCGCGATCGTGGCGGCCTCGGGCCTGCTGACCTCGATGCTCGGCTTCACCGAGCCGCAGGTCGCGCTCATGGTCGCCACGTACATCGCCATCGACTCCTTCGGCACCGCCACCAACGTGACCGGCGACGCCGCCATCGCGATGATCGTCGACAAGATCGCCGGAGACCGTCTCATCGAGGACTCCGAGGACGAGGGCCTGGAGCGCCTCGACGACGAGGGGGCCGCGACCGGCGCCGACGCCGGCTGACCCGCCCCGCACACACCACGGCCCCCTCCCTGTCTGCAGCTCCGGGACGGGGCCGTCGTCGGGACTGGCGGTGTCAGCCGCGCAGGCCCTGCTCCGCCTCGGCGCGCACCGCGCGCCGTTGCCCCGGGGAGCGCACGACGACGTCGCTCATCTCCTCGAGCGTCTTGCCCTTGGTCTCGGGCACGAAGGCCGCCACGAAGGCCAGGGACAGCGCCGCCATGACCGCGTACAGGCCGTAGGCGAGGGTCAGGCCGATGTCCGCCAACCACGGGAACGTGGTGGAGACGGTGAAGTTGGCCGCCCACTGCGCGGCGGCGGCCACGGCGAGCGCGCCGGCGCGGATGCGGTTCGGGAACATCTCGCCCAGCAGCACCCAGACCAGCGGACCCCAGGTGGCACCGAAGAACACCACGAAGGCGTTCGCGGCCACCAGCGCCACCGTGGACCACGGCTGCGGCAGGGACACGGACTCGGCGCCGCCGGTCTCCGCGAAGGAGAAGGCCAGTGCCATCAGGCCGAGGCTGACCGCCATGCCGGCGGAGCCGGCGATCAGCATGGGGCGACGGCCGACGCGGTCCACCAGGGCGATCGCGATGAAGGTGACGGCGATGTTCGTGACCGAGGTGATCACGGTGACCGTGAGGGCGTCCGACTCTCCGAAGCCCACCGAGCGCCACAGGGTGGTGGAGTAGTAGAAGATCACGTTGATGCCCACGGCCTGCTGGAAGACGGAGAGCAGGATGCCGATCCACACGATCGGCTGCAGGCCCGCCGCCGGTCCGCGCAGGTCCGCCAACGACTCGCGGTGCTCCGAGTCCAGCGAGCGCCGGATGTCCTCGATCATCAGGTTCACCCGGTCCACGCCGGTGAACTCGTGCAGGACCTCGGCCGCCTCGTCCGTGCGACCGCGGGCGACCAGGTAGCGCGGGGACTCCGGCAACTTCAGGGCGAACAGGCCGTACAGCACCGCCGGGACGGCCTCGGCCAGGAACATCCAGCGCCAGGCGTCGACGCCGAGCCAGAACGGCTGCGCCGCTCCCCCGGCCATCGTCGCGAAGAGCGCGTCCGTGAGGAGCGCGACGAAGATGCCCAGGACGATCGCCAGCTGTTGGAGCGAGCCGAGGCGACCGCGCACATGGGCCGGGCTGACCTCCGCGATGTACGCCGGGGCGATCACGGACGCGGCGCCCACGCCCAGGCCGCCGACCATGCGCCAGACGATCAGGTCGACCACGCCGAACGCCAGGCCCGAGCCGATGGCGGAGACCAGGAACAGGATCGCGGCGATCACCATCACGGGCACGCGGCCGCGGCGGTTGGCGATCGGCCCGGCGAACCAGGCGCCCAGCGCGCAGCCGATCAGCGCCGAGGAGACGGCGAAGCCCGTGAGACCGGCGCCGAGGCCGAACTCCCCGGCGAGCGCGTCCACGGCGCCGTTGATGACGGAGGTGTCGAAGCCGAACAGGAAGCCGCCGAGCGCGGCGGCGACCGAGATGCCGACCACCTTGGCGTTGAGGCGCGACGTCGCGGCGCCGCCGGACCGGGTCGCTGTCATGGTGGGTCCTCTCTGGGTCGCGCCCGACGGCCCGCTGCGCGCCGGTGCGTCCGCACAGTGTGTTCTCCGCTCAGCGAGCGTGCAAGTCGCACAGCCCCTCGCCCCGCCCACGGTGAGGCGGCGGAACGTCAGGGGGAACCGTGCCCGCTGTGCCCGCCGTGGTCGCCGCCGTGCCGGGAGGTCTGCCGCACAGGGCTGCGGCAGACGGCGCCTCGGGTCACGACCCTGCCACGGGGCAGAATGAGGGCCATGTTCGTCGTCCTGGGCCCCGCCCCCGCCTCCGTCGGCAGCCCCGGCGCCTGGTGGGCCGTGGACGGGGACGACGCCACTCCCCTGGGCTCCTGCCCCGCCGGGTCCGTGGCCGCGCTCGTGGCCGGTCTGCCCGCCCGTCTGGGCGTGGACCCGAGCACGGTCCGCTGGGTGCTCGCCGACGTCGGGACAGAGTACACCGCCTGGCTGGCGGCGGGGGTGCGGGCGGATCGATGCTGGGACCTGACCCTCGTCCAGCGGATCCTGCGGCACGCGGCGATGGCGCCGGGCAGCGGGGTGCGTTACACGCCCGTGGCGCAGCTCGAGGTCGCCGACCCGACGGAGCCCGAGCGCCCCGCGCGGGTGCCCGCCGGTCAGGAGTCCTTCTTCGACCTGCCGGACGAGTCCGGCCACGCCCCGGACGTCACCGTGCTCGCGGCCGAGCTGGCCGCGCAGCGGGCGGCCGTCGAGGGCTCGGCCCACCCGCACCGGCTGCGGCTGCTCGCGGCGGCGGAGTCGCAGGGCGCACTCGTGGCCGCGGAGATCCGGGCGGCGGGTCTGCCGTGGGACCGGGGCGTGCACGAGGCGCTCCTCGCCGAGCAGCTCGGCCCCCGGCCTGCACCGGGCGAGCGTCCGGCCCGCCTGCAGGCCCTGGCCGAACGCATCGCCGAGGTCCTGGGCTCCCCCGGGCTGAGCCCCGACTCGCAGCCGAGCCTGCTGCGGGCGCTGCAGACGGCGGGCGTGGCCGTGGAGTCCACGCGGCAGTGGGACCTGAAGCACTGGATCGACGCCGGCGGCGCGGAGCGCGAGGCGCGGGCCGCGCTGCTCGCGCCGCTGCTGGAGTACAAGGCCCTGGCCCGGCTGTGGACGGCCAACGGCTGGCACTGGCTGGACCAGTGGATCGGCGACGACGGCCGGTTCCACGCCGCCTACCTGGTCGGCGGCGTGGTGACCGGGCGGTGGGCCGCCCACGGCGGTGGGGCCATGCAGGTCCCGGCCGGGGTGCGCGACGCCGTCCGCGCAGACCCCGGGTGGACGCTGACCGTGGCCGACGCCTCCCAGGTGGAGCCGCGCATCCTCGCCGCGATGGCCGCCGACGAGGCGCTGGCCCGTGCCGGGACCACGCCCGACCTGTACCGGGAGGTGGCGGAGCAGGGCCGGGCGGCCGGCACCGCGCTGGCCGACCGCGGGCGCGCGAAGATCGCCCTGCTGGGTGCGATGTACGGCTCGACGACGGGCGACTCCGCGGCGCTCATGCCGCACCTGCGCCGGCTCTACCCCCGAGCGATCGGCCTGCTCGAGCGGGCGGCCTCCGTCGGCGAGGGAGGCGGCCAGGTGTCCACGTGGCTGGGCCGCTGGTCCCCCGCGCCGGGGCGGAAGTGGCAGGAGTCCGTGTCCGACGTCGGCACCCAGGCCGCCGAGTCCGCGGCCCGGCGACGGCGGCGCTCCCAGGGCCGCTTCACCCGGAACTTCGTGGTGCAGGGCACCGCGGCCGAGTGGGCGCTGTGCTGGATGGGCGAGATCCGCCGTCGACTGCGCTCGGCCGGCATGCGCACGGAACTCGTGTTCTTCGTCCACGACGAGGTCGTCCTGCACGGCCCGGCCACGGAGGCCGAGGCCGTGCGGACGGTCGTGGCGGAGTCCGCGAGCGCCGCCGGCCGCCTGCTGTTCGGTCCCGCCCCCGTGGACTTCCCGCTCACCGTCTCCAGCGTGGGGTCGTACGCGGACGCGAAGTGAGCGACGGGGCGGCAGGGCGACGGTCGCGGTCATGGCCTCCGTGCGCCGCACCGGGCCGAGGACCCTCGGACCTGGCACGATGCGGGACGAGGGCCGATCCTGGAGAGCGCCCGAGACACCCTTGTGAAGGAGACCGCATGCCCGTCGCCCCGCGTCCGTCCGACGGCGCCGCGTCCTCGGTCTTCACCCCGCACCAGCAGCGCATCCTCGCGGTGCTCCTCATCCCGATCTTCATGTCCCTGCTGGCCGTGTCCAGCATCAACGTGGCCCTGCCCGCCCTGCAGCGGGGCCTGGACGCCAGCGACGCGGAGCTGCAGTGGGCCATCTCCGGCTACACCCTCGTGTTCGGCATGGTGCTCGTGCCGGCGGGCCGGGCGGGTGACCTCTTCGGCCGCCGCCGGCTGTTCCTGGTGGGCCTCGGCGTGTTCGCGCTCGGTGCGCTCCTGTCCGGCCTGGCGCCCACGGGCGTCCTGCTCGTGCTCGCGCGCCTGGTCATGGGCGTGGGCGCGGGCCTGCTCAACCCGCAGGTCACCGGCTTCATCCAGGGCGAGTTCTCCGGCGCCTCCCGCGCCCGGGCGTTCGGGGCGCTCGGCGCCGTCGTCGGGGTGTCCGTGGCGGTGGGGCCGCTGCTCAGCGGCGGGCTCATCGCGTGGCTCGGCGGCGACCTCGGCTGGCGCGCGACCTTTCTGGTGAACGTGCCCATCGCCCTCGGCGCCCTGATCGTGGCCCGCCAGTGGCTGCCGCGCACCGTCCCCGAGCGGGCGCGGCGTCCGGACCTGGACCCGGTCGGCGTCGTCCTGCTGGCCGGCGCCCTCGTGGCCGTCATGCTCCCGTTCCTGGACCGGGGGCTCGGGCCGTGGCGGTTCGTGCTCGTGCCCGTCGGCATCGGCCTGGCCGCCCTCTGGACGCGGTGGGAGGCCCGCTACGCACGACGGGGCCGCGCCCCGATGGTGGACCTGCGCCTGTTCCAGACCCGCAGCTTCGCGTGCGGCGCCCTGCTG
Source organism: Micrococcus sp. GbtcB5 (assembly GCF_019091605.1). Lineage (NCBI taxonomy): Bacteria > Bacillati > Actinomycetota > Actinomycetes > Micrococcales > Micrococcaceae > Micrococcus > Micrococcus sp. GbtcB5. Next base: position 26,605 of record NZ_JAGXJK010000004.1, on the reverse strand, counting down.
ATCGCCATCTACTTCACCGGCTCGACCAGCATGTTCGTCGTGATCGCCATGTTCATGCAGAACGGGCTGGGCTACCCGGCGCTGCACGCCGCGCTCATCGGCCTGCCTTCGGCGGTCATGTCGAGCGTGATGTCCACCGTGGCCGGGCGCGTGGTGCTGCGCACGGGCCGGAAGATCGTCGTCCTCGGCATCGCGCTGGCGCTGCTCGCCGTCGTGGGCTCCATCGGGGTGGCGTGGGCCAACCGGGAGTTCGGCCTGAGTCCGTGGTGGCTGCTGCTCACCCTCGCCATCTTGGGTGCCGGGCAGGGGCTGGTGGTCTCCCCCAACCAGACCCTCAGCCTGGCCGAGGTCCCGCCGCGGCACTCCGGCACGGCCGGCGGCGTCCTGCAGACCGGCCAGCGCGTCGGCACGGCCGTCGGCACCGCCGTGATCGTGGGGGTGTTCCTGGGCGTCGCCTCCGGTGCCGACTGGGACGGGGCGTTCATGGCCGCCTTCGCGCTGGTGGCCGGGTGCATGGCCCTCGCGCTCCTCGTCGCACTCGCGGACCTGCGCGGACCACGGACGGCGGCCCCCCGTGGCTGAGCCCCGCCCCGGCGACGTGCGCGTCACCCCCGGCCCCGGCGCACCCCGCGGGCTGGTCATCCCCGCGGGCGAACTCGTCGAACGCTTCTCCCACGCCTCCGGCCCGGGCGGTCAGGGCGTGAACACGGCGGACTCGCGGGTCCAGCTCAGCCTGGACCTGGCGGCCACCTCCGCCCTCGACGACGTCCAGCGCGCCCGCGTCCTCGCGCGGCTGGCGCCCCGGCTGGCCGGGACGGTCCTCACCGTCAGCGTGGCGGAGCACCGGGCCCAGTGGCGCAACCGGGTGGCCGCCCGCGAGCGGCTCGCGGCGCTGCTGCGCGAGGCCCTGGCCCCGCCGACGCCGCGGCGGGCCACGACGCCGACGCGCGGCTCCCGGCGGCGCCGCCTGGAGGCCAAACGCCGTCGCTCCGAGGTGAAGCGCACGCGCCGCCGCCCCGGCCTCGACTGAGGCCGCTCGCCCGCCGGCCGCGCGGGCTCAGACGCGGGTGTTCTGCGATTCCGGGGCCAGGGGCGCGTGGGCGGGGTTGGACAGGGAGAGCACGACGGCGGCCACGCGCGGGTGTTCGAGGAGGGCGTCCTCCACGCGCTGGAGCAGGACCGCGGCCTCGCTCTCCCGCTCGTCCCCGGCCAGGTCCACGGCCCCGACGACGAAGAGCTTCTCCGGGCCGACGTACTCGAGGTGCAGGTAGCTCACGGAGAGCACCTCGGGCCGCTCCAGCAGCCAGCGCAGCACCCGGGTCCGGACCGCCGGGTCGGCGACCTCGCCGACGAGGAACGCCATGTTCCGCGAGAGCAGGAAGATCGCGACGACCCCGAGCAGCACGCCCACGAGGATCGAGCCGGCGGCGTCCCACCGGGGGTCCCCGGTGAGCTGGTGCAGGGCGAGGGCGGCGGCCGCGATGGCCAGGCCGATCAGGGCCGAGGCGTCCTCCACCCACACGGCGCGCAGGGTGGGGTCCGAGGTCTGGCGCAGGAACGTGGCATCGCTGATGTGCCGCCGCTCCGCGTCGCGGCGGACGCGCCGGTGCGCGTTCAGGAACGAGATGCCCTCGAGCACGAACGCGACGGCGAGCACGATGTACGCGATCGTGTACTCCGCCTCCTCCTCGGGGGCGGACCAGGCCGTGATCCCGTGCCAGACCGAGACCGCCGAGCCCACCGCGAACAGGCCGAAGGCCGCGACCATCGACCACACGTAGGCCGCGCGCCCGTAGCCCAGCGGGTGCCGCGCGTCGGGGGCTCGGCCGGCCCGACGCTCCGCCAGCAGCAGGAAGACCTCATTGCCGGCGTCGGCCCAGGAGTGCGCGGCCTCCGCCACCATCGCGGCTGAGCCGGTGACCGCGCCCACGATCGACTTGACGACGGCGATCACCGTGTTCACGCCGAGGGCGATCAGGACGGTCAGCAGGCTCTCGCCGCCGGACTCGGCGGCGGGCGGGGCGACGGCGGGCGGGGTACGGGTCATCCCCCGAGTCTGCCCCTGCAGGCGGGTGCCGGGCCAGGCTCGCCATGTCCGGGTCCGCCGGTCCGGGAGCGCGAGAGGGGGTCCACGCGGATCGGCGTCGCCGAGCCCGTGAGGTCTCCGCGTGCGCGGCCTAGCGTGGGGCCATGACGGATTCTCCCCTGCACCTCGACCACCCCGACGCCCCCCGCATCATCGTGCTCGGCGCGACGGGCTACGCCGGATCCCTCGTCGTGGACGCCCTCGTGGCCCAGGGCGCACGGCCCGTGCTGGCGGGCCGAAACCGGGACTCGCTCCAGCACGCGGCGAGGCGGCACGACGGGCTGGAGGTCGCCGTCGCCGACGCCGGGGACCCCGCCTCGCTGAGGGCCCTGGTCACGGAGGGCGATGTGCTGGTCTCCACGGTCGGCCCCTTCGAACGCTACGGCCGGCCCGTCGCCCGCGCCGTCGCGGAGAGGGGCGCGCACTACGTGGACTCGACCGGTGAGATCGGCTTCGTGAAGGACCTCAAGGCGGACCTGGACGCCACCGCCCGACGCACGGGCGCCACCCTGCTGCCCGCCCTCGGCTTCGACTACGCGCCGGGCATGCTCGCGGGCGGGCTCGCGCTGGCGCAGGCCGGTGGACGCGCACGGTCCCTGCAGATCGGCTACTTCGCCGACGGCGAGCTGGACCCGCGCGTCGACCTCAGCCACGGGACGCGCCAGACGATGGTGGACGCCCTCACCGAGCGGACGATCACGTGGCGCGGCGGGCGGCTGGCGACGACGGGCCCGGCCAGCCGGTCGGCCGTCTTCCGGGTCGACGGGCAGGATCGCCGCGGCGTGCTGTTCGGCGGCACGGAGTCCCTGTTCCTGCCGCGGATGCAGCCCGGCCTGGATGAGGTCGAGGTCTTCAACGGCTGGTTCCCGGCCCGGCCCACGCAGATCGGCGCCGCCGCCCTCGGCGCGGTGGGGTGGCTCCCCGGCGTCGCCCGCGGCGTGCAGGCCCTGCTGCGGCCCTTGGCCGGGGACCCGGGTGGCCCCGACGCCGCAGACCGGGCCCGCACGGGCTCCCGAGTCGGGGCGATCGCGCGGGACGCGGCCGGCCGCGTCGTGGCGGACGTGCACCTGCGCGGCCCCAACGCCTACACGTTGACCGGGGACCTCATGGCCTGGGGCGCCCGTCAGCTCGCCGCAGGCCGGGCCCGCGAGGCCGGCGTCGTCAGCCCGATCCAGGCGTTCGGCCTCGACGACTTCGAGACGGCCTGCGCCGCGGTCGGCCTGGTGCGGGCATGATCCCGACGACTGACCCCGCCCGTGGCCCTCAGCGGGGGCGACGCCGCGGGCGGCTGATCCAGGCCAGATAGGCGCTGCCGCCGGTCAGGGCGGCGCCGCCGGCGGCCACCACCGGCCCGGCGAAGCGGCCGAGCCGGTCCTTGTACGCCACGAGCACGTTCGTGCCGCCGGTGATCATCGCGGCCACCACCATGGCGGCCACCACCCGGTCGCCCGTCCGCTCGAGGCGCGTCACGAGCGGCTCGAGCTCGCTCGCGCGGACGGTGACGTCGATCCCGCCGTCGTCGATGCGTTCCATCACCTTGCGGGCGTACTCCGGCAGGTCGATGCCGAGCTCGGCCGCCGCGATCGTGGCCCGGCCGATCCGGCCCGCCACCCGCCGGGGGTCGAGGTGCTCCCCCACGAGGCGCAGGGCGAACGGGTCGAGCACGCGGGTGTAGTCGAAGCCGGGGTGCAGGCGGCGGCCGATGCCGTCCACGATGATCAGCATCCGCAGCAGCTGCACGAGCTCGGGCGGCAGGGACAGCCGGTGGCGCCGCACCAGGGCGAAGATCTCCGAGATCAGCTGCGCCACGCGGATGTCCTCGAGCTCGCGCCCCTCGAGGCGGCCGACGATCCGGGCCACCTCCAGCCGGAGCCGACGGCGGTCCACCGGCCCGCGCGGCGGGGCGATGTCCAGCAGGGCCCGCACCAGTCCGTCGGTGTCCTGCCGGGCCAGCGCCATGGCCAGGCCCGCGAACCGGCGCCGGAGGGACGGGGAGATCCGCCCGACGGAGCCGAAGTCGATGAACCCGACGGTCCCGTCCGGTTCGATGAACAGGTTGCCCGCGTGCGGGTCCGCGTGGAACACGCCGTGCTCGAACACCATGGCCAGCAGCACCTCGGCGGCCCGGTACGCCAGCTCCTCCCGGTCGATGCCGGCGGCGTCGAGTCCGGCCAGATCGTCCACGCGCAGCCCGGAGAGCTCCTGCATGGTCAGCACGCGCGAGGTGGTCAGGTCCCACTCGATCCACGGGAACCGCACGCCCGGGGTGTCCCGGAAGCCGGCGGCGATCTCCTCGCAGGCCCGCGCCTCCACCACGTAGTCGAGCTCGGCGCGCAGCGAGCGGTCGAACTCGTCCACCATGGCCGGCACGTCCAGGTCGGCGAAGGTCCGTGAGGCCCGCGACCACGTGGCCGCCAGCGTCCGCAGGATCTCCAGGTCCGCCTGGACCTGCTCCACCACACCGGGCTTGCGGACCTTCACGACGACGGCGCGCCCGTCATGCAGGCGCGCGCGGTGGGCCTGACCGATGGAGGCGGTGGCCAGGGGCGCCCGGTCGAACCAGGCGAACAGGGTGTCGACGTCGGCGCCGAGGTCCTCCTCGACCGTCCGGGCGACGGCCTCGAAGGGCACCGCCGACGTGCTGTCCGTGAGGCGGGCGAACGCCGCGCAGTAGGCCTCGGGGAACACGTCCGGGCGCGCCGAGATCAGCTGCCCGAGCTTCACGAAGGTGACGCCCAGCTCCTCGAACGTGCGCACGAACAGCTCGGGGCGGGCCTCGGCGTCGATGCCCAGGTGCGGCTCCCCCTCCTCGAGGGGCAGCCACCGGGAGAGCCCGGCCTGCACGGCCGTGGCCATGAGGCCGTTGCGGGCCATGACGTGGGCGATCTCGCGGTAGCGCTGCAGGTGGAGGGCCATGACGCCCACGCTACCGACCGCGCGGAGGGACGGGCCCCGCCGCTCAGTCCGCGTACCGGAGCATGCCCGGCCGGACCCGCGCGTCGGCCCCGATCCGCATCCCGTCCGCGAGCGCGCCCGCCGCCCGCAGCTCCCGCAGCCTCGCCAGCACCCGGTCCCGCACGTCCCACGGGCTGAGGGTGTTGACGTTGATCTTGGTGGCGCCCTCGAAGCCGGCGAGAGTGGAGACGCGCCACTTGAGCATCACGCGCCACGGCATCGGGTCCGCGACGCCGGGCGGGCGGGTGTGCCACTCCTCGTTGGAGGGGACGTCCGGGCCGGTGGCCGCGTGGGCGGCGTGCAGCAGGTCGGACATGCCGCGCAGCTCGGCCGGGTCCTGCCGCCACGGCTCCCCCACCGGGCTCGTGGAGTAGACCTCGACCGTCGGGTACCGGTGGCCGAAGCCGGCGAACATCACGGCGTGCTCGTTCTCGGCGATGACGAGGTCGTGCGCCACGGCGACGTCCAGCGCGGCGTGGTTGAAGACCTGCGGGTCCTCGCGCAGCCGGTCGAGGGCGGCGGCGTTCTGCGCGCCGATCTCGTCGATGGCCACGAGCTGCTTGTGCAGGTGGTCGAAGGAGGCGCCGGCGGGCTTGAGCCAGTTCTGGAACACGGAGACGTACCGCACGGCGGGCGTGGTCGCGTAGAGGTCCCGCATCGCGTCGGCGGTGAGGGCCAGGAAGGCGTGGTGCTCGTCCGGGGTGAGGGTGCCCGAGGAGGCGAGCTGGTGGTCGTCCACGGCGTCGTCGACGAAGTGCCGCCGGGCGATCACCACGTCGTGCGTGCCGCCGAAGAATGCGGCCGACGCCGCGATCAGCTCCGCCTCGGACATCGCTGCAGCCTCCTCGGTGGAGCGGCCGGAGGCGCGCAGCTTCGCGGCGACGACGGCGCGCACGTGGGCGCGGCCGGCCTCGGTGGCCAGGTATTCGTCACGGCGGCGGCGCGCGTCCGGGGGAAGTTCATAGCCGTGGTTGAGACGCCAGTAGTCGTAGCTGAGGATCTCGAAGAGGTTGGGGACCCGGCGAAAGGCCGGGGTCGTCTCCTCGAGCCGCTCCGCGGCCGGGTGCCGCAGGATCTGCCAGGCCGGGGCGCCGTCGTCGGCCCTCATGGAGACGATGCGTGACTTCTCCGGCGGCGTCTCCAGCATCCGGTGCTCGCAGAAGGCGCAGTGCCGGCCGTGCTGGGCGGGGTCGAGCGGCTGCGGGGCGGGCCGGACGAGGCCGAGCGGGCGGTGGCCGCGGCCGGGCACGGTCCAGACCTCGGTACCGGTGAAGGGGTTGCGCTGCTTGACGGTGCCGTCCGGCAGTCGGGTGAGGGGCTCGCTCACAGACGGGTGCACGAGGCCAGGATACGAGGCGGTGCCGGCCCGGGCAGGCCGGCGCCGACGCGCCCGCCGGTCAGAACTCGAGCAGCACCTTGCCCTTGGCATGGTGGGATTCGAGACGCTCGAACGCCTGCTCCCAGTCGGCCAGGGGGTAGCGGCTGTCCACGGTCACGGCCAGCTCGCCGGCGTCCACGAGCCGAACGAGCTCGGCCAGGCCCGCCCCGTCCGGATGCATGAGGAAGAACTCGTAGGTCACCCCGGCCTTCTTCGCGGCCCGGCGCACCTTCGCACTGGCCACCCGGGAGACGACGGCGGCCAGCGGCCGACGCGACGGGCGCGCGGTCTCACGAAGGCTGCCGGGGCTCGGCGGGCCCGCGATGGTCACCAGCCGGCCGCCGGGCTCGATCGAGCCGAGCAGCTCGGCCATCTGATCACCGCCGATGAGGTCGAACACCTTGTCGAAGCGTTCGCCCCCCTCTGCGACGGTGCGGGCGCGATAGTCGATCACCGCGTCGGCGCCGGCCTCGCGGACGTACGGCTCACCCGCCGCGGAGGCGGTCACGGTCACGTGCGCGCCGCGCAGGTGTGCCAAGCGCGTGGCGATCAGCCCGACGCCGCCGGCGGCCCCGGTGATCAGCAACCGCTCCCCGGGCTGCAGGTCCAGGTGCTCCGGGCCGAGTGCCTGCTGGGCGGTCAGGCCGGCGAGCGGCAGGCCGGCCGCGTCCGTCAGGGGCATGCGGGCGGGCGCGGCGGCCACCCAGTCCGCGCGCACCGCGGCCAGCTCGGCGAACGCCCCGTGGCCGGAGGGGTCCACGCGGGTGATCACCGCGTCACCCGGGGCGAACGCGGTCACCCCGGCGCCCACGGTCTCGACGATGCCGCTGAGCTCGTTGCCGGCGACCGTGGGGAAGTCGTCGGGGGCGATGGCCTTGAAGTCGCCTTCGCGATGCATCGCGTCGACGGGGTTGAGGCCGACCGCGCGGGTGCGGATCAGCACCTCACCGGCGCCGACCGTGGGGGCGGGGACGTCGGTGAGGGCCATGGCCTCACGGCCGCCGTAGGACTGGAGGACGAGTGCTCGCATGACGCCGAGCCTAGGCGCGCCGCCCCGGAGTGCCGAGCCCTGTTCGCCGTCGTCGATCACGCAGGTCGGGCTCGGCGACCTCCGGCGTGATCATCCCCACGGCCACCCGTGACGCGGGTACGCTGATCGCTGTTCCACGTCACAGCGCTCTCGCTCGACTCGTCTCACCCGCACGGAGGCCTCACCCATGTCGTCCCGCATCCACCACCCCGGCCTCCGGTCGAAGGTGATGTCCGCCGCGGAGGCGGCGGCGTTCATCCAGCACGGCACCACCGTGGGCATGAGCGGGTTCACGGGGTCCGGCTACCCGAAGGCCGTGCCGACGGCGCTGGCCGAGCGGGCCAAGGAGCTGCACGCGCGCGGCGAGGAGTTCCGCATCAACCTCCACACGGGGGCGTCCACCTCCGCGGAGATGGACGGTGCGCTGGCCGAGGCGGACGCCGTCGCGCTGCGCACCCCGTTCCAGTCGGACCCGACGATGCGCGCCAAGATCAACGCGGGCGCGATCGAGTACATCGACACACACCTGTCCCACCTGGCGCAGACCGTGTGGAACGGCTTCTACGGGCCCATGACCACCGCGGTGATCGAGGTGTCCGGGATCCGCGAGGACGGCCGTCTCGTCCCCAGCTCCTCCGTGGGCAACAACAAGTCCTGGATCGACCTGGCGGATCAGGTGATCCTCGAGGTCAACTCGTGGCAGAGCGAGGACCTCGAGGGTCTGCATGACGTCTACTATGGCACCGCGCTGCCCCCGCACCGCACGCCGATCATGCTCACCCACCCCGCGGACCGCATCGGTGAGACGTACCTGCGGTGCGATCCGGCCAAGGTGGTGGCCGTCGTCGAGACCCACGCCCCGGACCGGAACTCTGCCTTCAAGCCCGCCGACGCGGACTCGATCGCGATCGCCCAGCACCTCGTGGAGTTCTTCGAGCACGAGGTGGCCCAGGGCCGGTACGACGAGCGACTGCTGCCGCTGCAGTCGGGCGTGGGCAACATCGCGAACGCGGTGATGTCCGAGCTGGTGAAGTCCCGGTTCACGGGCCTGTCCGCGTTCACCGAGGTGGTGCAGGACGGCATGCTCGACGCCCTGGACTCCGGCACCCTGGCGACCGCGTCCGCGACCGCGTTCTCCCTGTCCACCGAGGCCGCCGAACGGTTCAACGACAACGCCGCGAAGTATCGGGACAAGCTGATCCTGCGCACCCAGGAGATCTCCAACCACCCCGAGCTCGTGCGTCGCCTCGGCATCCTCGCCATGAACGGCATGCTCGAGGCCGACCTGTACGGCAACGTGAACTCCACGCACCTGATGGGCACGAAGATGATGAACGGCCTCGGCGGCTCCGGCGACTTCGCCCGCAACGCGTTCACCTCGTTCTTCCTCACCCCCTCCACGGCCAAGGGCGGGGACATCTCCTGCATCGTGCCGATGGTCTCGCACGTGGACCACACCGAGCACGACGTGCACGTGGTGGTCACCGAGCAGGGACTGGCCGACCTGCGCGGCCTCTCCCCCAAGCAGCGCGCCCGCACGATCATCGACACGTGCGCGCACCCGGACTACAGGGATCCGCTGCGGGACTACTTCGACCGCGCGATGCGCGGGTCGGACGGCCTGCACACCCCGCACCTGTTGGGCGAGGCCCTGTCCTGGCACCAGCGCTTCCTCGAGACCGGGACGATGCGTCACGGCTGACGGCCCGCCGGACCGGACACCTGCGGAACGGGCCGCGCCTCGCGACGGGTTGACGTCATGCCGGCTCCGGGCACGTGCCCGGAGCCGGCCCAGGGCCGCAGGACCGGCGACGGCGTCAGCCGCGCCCGCCCTGCTCCCGCTCGGGGATTCCCGCGGCCCACAGGGCGGCCGCGATGAGGGCGGGCTGGCCGAACAGCCGCGCCAGGCGGCGGCCGTCGGTGTCCAGCCCGAAGCCGTCCTTGCGCTCGGCGTACTGCCCGATGTTCCCGGGGTAGATCGCCGTGTAGAAGGCCGCCAGGGCGGTGCCGGTCAGGCGGCGCTGCCCGGGGAGCGCCAGGAGAGCGGCCCCGAGGCCGATCTCGGCCACGCCGGATCCGAGCACCACGAGGTCCGCCGGGAGCGGGACCCACGAGGGCACCTGGGCGCGGAACTCACGGCGCGCCACGGTGAGGTGGGACAGCCCCGCGGCGGTCATGAACCCGCCGAGGCCGAGGCGGGCGGCGGTCTGGGAGAGGGGGGCGGACTGCCGGCGCTTCGTCATCACGCCTCCCCGAGCTCGAGGACGACGTCGATGTTGCCCCGGGTGGCGTTCGAATAGGGGCACACCTGATGCGCCTGCTCCATGAGGGCGCGGGCCTGGTCCGCGGGGACGTTGGGCAGCACGACCTCGAGGGTGACCTCCAGGCCGAAGCCCTCACCCTGGCGGCCGATGCCCACGCGCGCGCCGACGGAGGAGTCGGTGATGTCGGCACGGGAGGCCCGGGCGACCATCTGCAGGGCCGAGTGGAAGCACGCGGCGTAGCCGGCGGCGAACAGCTGCTCGGGGTTGGTGCCCTGGCCGGAGCCGCCCATCTCGGTGGGCACCGCGAGGTCGAGGTCGACCCGCCCGTCGGTGGTGCGGACATGGCCGTCGCGGCCGGCGCCGGTGCTGAGCGCCTCGGCGGTGTAGATGGTCTCCATGAGAGGTCCTTTCATCCGCCCGCCCCGTGCGGGACGAGTCGGCTCCAGCCTGCCACCCGGTTAGGTCGCGCGCAACCAAGTCGCTCCCCAGCGACCACTAGAATCGCTCCCATGGATGCCGCGCCGACCCCCAGCCTCGCCCTCGAGGACCAGCTCTGCTTCGCCCTGCACCGGGCGGCGCGCGCCGTCACGCGCGGCTACGGCCCCCTGCTCTCCCGCCTCGGCCTCACCTACCCGCAGTACCTCGTGATGCTCACCCTGTGGCAGGTGGAGAGTGACGCCTCGGCTGAGACGGAGGCGTCGACGTCGGACGCCGCCGGCGCGCTGGGGGTCGGCGCGCTGCGGGACCGGCTCGGCATGGACAACGGGACGATCACACCCCTGGTGCGGCGCCTGGCCGGCATGGGGCTCGTCACGCGGGAGCGCGACGTCCACGACGAGCGACGCGTGCTGGTCCGGCTGACGGACGAGGGACGAGCGCTGCGGGCGTCCGCCCGGACGGTCCCGGTGGACGCCCTCACCCGGATCCCCCTCGACACCACCGAGCGCCAGGTCCTCATGGACCTGCTGAACCGGATCACCGAGGCCGCCGGGCCGCGCTGAAACGGCGGGAGCGGCCCGCGCGGAGCGCGGGTCAGCGCACCCGGTCCAGGATCGCCCGGGCGACGGCGTCCGCCTCGCGCTCGGGCAGCCAGTGGTCCGCGTCGAGCGCCACGAACCGGTACTCCCCCGCCGCCTGCCCCGCCGTGAGCTCGGCGGCCCGCGGCCCCAGGGCCGCGTCCCGGGTGCCCCACACATACGTGGTGGGGACCGACACGGGCGCGCTGCTCGTGGTGGTCACCAGATCCGGGTTCGCCCGATACCAGTTCACCGGGCCGCGCAGGCTCTGCGGGGTGGAGAACCGGCGGGCGTAGTGCTCCGCCCCGGGGACCTGCCCCCGTTGCAGCAGGGAGCCCAGCCGTCGGGCGAGGATTCGTTCGGGGAGGGCCGGCGCCTGGAAGGCGGCGATGTACCAGCTGCGGCGCAGCTGGTCCGGGCCGCGCAGGGCGCGGGCCAGGGCGGCCGGGTGCGGCGTGGACAGGACCGTCAGGGACGCGACGCGCTCGGGGTGGGCGGTGGCCAGCGCCCAGGCGACGGCGCCACCCCAGTCATGGCCGACGACGTGGACGCGCCGCGCCCCCGCCGCGTCCGCCAGCGCGACGGCGTCCCCCACGAGCGCCGGGAGGCGATAGGCCGCCGTCGCCCGCGGCGCGGCCCCCGGGGAGTAGCCGCGCTGGTCCGGCGCGAGGGTGCGCAGCCCCGCGGCGTGCAGCAGCGGCTCGACGTGCCTCCAGGACGTGGCGTCCTGCGGGAAGCCGTGCAGCAGCAGGACCACCTCCCCCTCGGCCGGCCCGCCGTCGCGGACATCGAAGGTCAGGCCCTGATGCCGGAAGGTGGCCATGCCGCCCCCGAGTGCGCCGTCGCTCGTCACAGCCGGACGACCATCTTCCCCGTGTTGGCGCCCTCGAGCAGGTCGATGAACGCCTGGGGCGCGTTCTCCAGACCCTCCCGGACGGTCTCGTCCCACTGGATCTTCCCGTCGGCGACCCACGGGCCCACGCGCTCGAGGAACTCGGGACGGACCTGCGCCGCGTACTTCTGCAGGACGAAGCCGCGCAGGGTCAGCCGCTTGCCGATCGCCAGGGCGAGGTTGCGCGGGGCCGCCGGCGGCTCCGTCGAGTTGTACTGGGCGATCGCACCGCACATCGCCACGCGGCCGTCGACCCGCATCGCGGCGATGGCGGCCTCGAGGTGGTCGCCGCCCACGTTGTCGAAGTAGACGTCGATCCCCTCCGGCGCGGCCTCGGCCAGCAGGTCCGTGGGCGAGCCGTCGTGGTAGTTGAACGCGGCGTCGAAGCCCAGCTCCTTCACCCACGCCACCTTCTCGGGCGTGCCGGCCGAGCCGACGACGCGCGAGGCGCCCAGGAGGCGGGCGATCTGGCCGGCGACCGAGCCGACGGCCCCCGCGGCGCCCGAGATGAAGACGGCGTCGCCCTCCTGCATCTCGGCCACGTGCACGAGGCCGGTGTAGGCGGTCAGACCCGTCATGCCCAGCACGCCCAGGTAGGTGCTGTCCGAGAACTGGGAGGTGTCCACGGCCTGGACGGTGTCGCCGTCGAGGACGGCGTGCTCGCGCCAGCCGAGGCCGTGGAGCACGGACGTGCCCTCCGGCACGTCCGCGTGGCGCGAAGCGATCACGGTGCCCACCGCGCCGCCGTCGAGGGGGGCGTCGAGCTGGAACGGGGGCACGTAGGACTCGACGTCGTTCATGCGGCCGCGCATGTACGGGTCCACGGACATCACGGTGTTGCGCACGAGGACCTGGCCCTCGGTGAGCTCGGGGAGCTCGACCTCGGTGAGGCGGAAGTTCTCCGGCGTCGGGGCGCCGTGGGGGCGGGAGGCGAGGTGGATCTCGCGCGTGTGGGTGGGGGTGCTCATCGAGTGGTCTCCTCGGGGTCGAAGTGGTGGGCTCGGCGGAGGGGGGTCAGCGCGCGAGCAGGTCGAGGACGCGGCGGGCGGCGTCGGCGGAGGAGGCCGGGTTCTGACCGGTCACCAGGGTGCCGTCCGTGACCACGAAGCTCTCCCCGTCCGGGCCCTTGCGGTAGTCCGCGTCGGCGGCGATCAGCGCGTCCTCGACGAGGAACGGGACGACGTCCGTCAGCTGGGCGGCCTCCTCCTCGCCGTTGGTGAACCCGGCGACCTGACGGCCGCGCACGAACGGGGTGCCGTCGGCCGCGGTGATCGGGTGCAGGATCCCGGGCGCGTGGCAGACGAGGCCGAGCGGGCGCCCGGCCGCGTCGCTGTCGAGGATGATCCGCGTGGAGTCGGCGTCGGACACCAGGTCCCACAGCGGGCCGTGACCGCCCGGGTAGAAGACGGCGTCGAACCCGTCCACGTCCACCCGGGCCAGGGGCGTGGTGTGGGCCAGGGCGGCCTTGGCCTCCTCGTCCTGGTCGAACCGGCGGGTGGCCTCGGTCTGCATCTCCGGCTGCGAGCTCGTCGGATCGATGGGCGGCTGGCCGCCGCGGGGCGAGGCGAGGGTGACCTCGTGGCCGGCGTCCGTGAAGACGTAGTAGGGCGAGGCGAACTCCTCGAGCCAGAACCCGGTCTTGCGGCCGGTGTCGCCCAGCTGGTCGTGCGAGGTGAGGATCATCAGGATGCGGGACATGTCTGGGGCCCTTTCGTCGGTGGGGACTGAACTCTCATGGTCGTACACAACCGAATCTCGGGCAAGGGTGACGGTGCCCGGGTCGTCAGCGCTCCGTCACCCGCCCGTCCTGGACCTGCCAGCGACGGTCGGTGCGGACGGTGTCCAGCATGCGGCGGTCGTGGGTGACGAGCAGCAGGGCGCCCTCATAGGTCTCCAGGGCCTGTTCGAGCTGCTCGATGGCCTCCAGGTCCAGGTGGTTGGTGGGCTCGTCGAGCACCAGGACGTTCACCCCGCGGGCCTGGAGCAGGGCCAGGGATGCCCGGGTGCGCTCGCCGGGCGAGAGCTCGTCCACGGGGCGGTTCACGTGGTCGGCCTTGAGGCCGAACTTGGCCAGCAGGGTGCGCACCTCCCCGGAGGCCATCTCGGGCACGAGCGCCTCGACGGCCGCGGCGAGCGGGACGGTCCCGGCCAGCAGCGAGCGCGCCTGGTCGATCTCCCCGATCTGCACGCTGGACCCCAGGGCGGCCGTGCCCTCGTCCGGGGCCTGGCGGCCCAGCAGCCCGCGCAGCAGGGTGGACTTGCCGGCCCCGTTGGGCCCGGTGATGCCGATCCGCTCCCCCGCGTTCACCTGGAGGGACACCGGGCCGAGCGTGAAGCCTCCCTGCCGGAAGACGGCGTCGTTGAGGGTGGCGACCACCGAGCTGGAGCGCGGCGCCGCACCGATGGTGAACTCCAGCCTCCACTCCTTGCGCGGCTCCTCCACCTCCTCCAGGCGCGCGATGCGGCTCTCCATCTGCCGGACCTTCTGGGCCTGCTTCTCGCTCGACTCACTGTTGGCCCTGCGGCGCAGCTTGTCGTTGTCCGGGGACTTCTTCATCGCGTTGCGCACGCCCTGGCTGGACCACTCCCGCTGGATGCGGGCGCGGGAGACGAGGTCCTGCTTCTGCTCGGCGAACTCCTCGTACTTCTCCCGGGCCTGGCGGCGCAGGGTGGCCCGCTCCTCGAGGTAGGCCTCGTAGCCGCCGCCGTAGACGCGGTTGGTGCGCTGGGCGAGGTCGAGCTCCAGGACGCGGGTGACGCAGCGGGCCAGGAACTCGCGGTCGTGGCTCACCAGCACGACGCCGCCGCGCAGCTCCTGCACGAAGGCCTCCAGGCGGGTCAGACCGTCGAGGTCCAGGTCGTTGGTGGGCTCGTCCAGGAGCACGACGTCGAAGCGGGAGAGCAACAGCGCGGCGAGGCCGACGCGGGCGGCCTGCCCACCGGAGAGGGAGGTCATGAGGACCTGTTCCGGGGAGGCGGAGAGGTCGAGGCCGAGGTCGGCCAGGACGGCGGGGATGCGCTCCTCCAGGTCCGCGGCGCCGGAGGCCAGCCAGCGGGTGAGGGCGGTGTTGTAGCGGTCTGCGGCGGCGTCCGTGACGTCCGGGTCCGCCAGGCCCGAAGCGGAGGCGTCCATCTCTCGAGTGGCCTCGGCGCAGCCGGTGCGGCGGGCGATGTACCCGGCGACCGTCTCCCCCGGCACCCGCTCGCGCTCCTGCGGCAGCCAGCCCACGAACGCGTCGGCCGGGGCCAGGCTGACCGTGCCGGCCTGCGGCGCGAGGTCCCCGCCGAGGATGCGCAGCAGGGTGGACTTGCCCGCGCCGTTGGCCCCCACGACGCCGACGACGTCCCCGGGCGCGACCGTGAGGTCCAGATCCTCGAAGAGCGTGCGGTGACCGTGGCCGCCGGCGAGGCCGGAGGCGACAAGGGTGGCGGTCATGCTTCTCCTGGCTCGAGTGCGCTTCCCTGGGGCGGGTCACCGCCACACTGTCACAGATCCCCCGGGGCACCGCCCCCGGGCCCCGACTCCCAGACCTGCGGCGCGCTTCCTTCCTTGCCCTGACAGGGGGAGAGTCATAGCGTCGCCAGGGTCAGGTGCGCGGCTCCGCGCGGCGCACACGGCGCTCCAGAGAGGGAAGGCAGAGCACTGATGACTGAACCGGTGAAGTACACGCCCGACATCGAGCATTCGGTCGACCGCGAGGAGGACCTGACCCGCGAGATCCTGGCCCAGATGGGCGCGGCACAGCGCCGCGCGGCGGGAGAGCACAAGCACGCCCACCGCGACGCCCACGCCAAAAGCCACGCCGTCCTCAAGGCCACGCTGGAGGTGCACGAGGGCCTGGCTCCCGAGCTGGCGAAGGGCATCTTCGCCCGTCCGGGCACCTACGAGGCGGTGGCGCGGCTCTCCTCCGCACCCGGGGACATCCACACCGACCGCACTCCCGCCCCGCGGGGCTGGGCCTTGAAGGTGCTGGGGGTGGAGGGCAAGCGGCTGCTGCCGGATCTGGACAGCCACAATCAGGACTTCCTCATGGTGAACTTCCCGACGCTCGCCTTCGGCACCGTGGCCCGCTACAAGGAGATGCTGAGCCTGCTGGAGAAGAACTCCCAGTCCCCCGAGCTGCTGCAGCGCCTGACGACGGGCGCCGCGCGCGTGGTCCGGGGTGCGGTGGAGACCGTCGGGGGGACCCCCAGCGCCACCCTGGAGGGCCTGGGGCGGGACAACGCCCACGTCCTCGGCGAGACGTACTTCACCCAGGGCGCCCTGCGCTACGGGGACCACGTCGCGAAGATCTCGCTGGCCCCGGCGTCCGAGAACGTGCGCACCCTGACCGGTCAGGACATGAAGGTGGAGGACTTCTCCTCGATCAGCGAGATCGTCGCCGACTTCTTCTCGCGTGAGAGCGCAGAATACGTCCTGCGGGCGCAGCTGGCGACCGACCCGGAGCGCATGCCGGTGGAGGACGCCTCCGTCCTGTGGGACGAGGAGGAGGCCCCGCACCAGCCCGTCGCCACCCTGCGCATCGAGGCGCAGGAGAGCTACAGCCATCCCCGCCGCGTCTACGGCGACGACGCCCTCACCTTCAACCCGTGGAACGGCGTGGTCGAGCACCAGCCGTTGGGCTCCATCATGCGCGTCCGCAAGCGCGCCTATGAGCAGTCCACTCGCTTCCGCCACGAGTTCAACGACCGCCCGGCCCCCGAGCCGTCGTCGCTCGACGACATCCCGGACTGATCCCGGCCCCACCCCTCACCATTCACCCCAAAGGATTCTCGAAGGAGGACCTCATGACTGACCGCCCCGACCCCCGACTGCAGGACGAGAGCCGCCTCGACGCCGTCAAGCGCGCCGTCGAGGACGTCGCCCAGGACGCCCCCACGCTGGCCAAGATCGCCCTCGAGGCGATGATCCGTGAGCACAACCCGGACCTGTCCGGCACCGCCGACTCCGCCGGCCGCGTGGGGATGCGCTCGGGCAAGGTCTCGGAGCTGACCGCGATCGCCCGCCTCAAGCCGGGCGGCGCCGAACGGCTGCAGCGCATCTTCGACCTGACCCGCGGCAACATGGACGGCGCCCAGCGCGTGTCCACGCTGCACGACATGCGCTTCGTCTTCTTCGACGACAACACCCGCATCCTCTTCGCCACGGCCTACGACGGCGACTGGGACGCGTACATCAACGACTTCGCCACCAAGATCCCCGAGCTGATGGACCTCCTCTTCCAGAACGTGGAGGGGTGGCCGGGCATCGACAGCCCGACCGTGAAGGACTTCATCGCCGACCACCAGATCACCGCCTCCGGGTGGTTCGTGGCGAACCCGCAGGTCACCGTGGTGGACACGCGTCGACTGCAGCGCACCGAGGACGCGGTGAACACCTTCCTGGACCAGATGGCCGGGCGCACCGACCTGGACGAGGACACCGCGGCCGCCCTGAAGCAGCTCACCGACACGATCTCCACCCCCGAGGCGGTGGACTACTGAGATGGGCGTGCTCAAGGACCTGAAGGAACGTTTCGATCGGGAGCGGGTCGAGCTGGACCTGGACGACATCCAGGGCCTGGTGCTGCGGTCGCGGCCTGAGCCCTACGTCGGCGCCCACGCCATGCTGACCGTGGAGGAGGCCGAAGGCGGTCGGGACTTCGTCCGTCGCCTGGCCGAGTACGTGACCTCCGCGCAGGACTGGGCCGACGACCTGCAGTCCTGGACCGGCGTGGCGATCAGCTATGCCGGCCTGCGCGCCCTGGGGCTGCCCGAGGACTCCCTGTCCAGCTTCCCGCTGCCCTACCAGCAGGGGATGGCCGCCCGCGCTCAGCAGCTCATGGACACCGGGCCGAACGCCCCGGAGCACTGGGACGAGGCGTTCACCCAGGACGCCTGCCACATCGCGCTGACGATCTACGCGGCCGACGCCGACGCCCTGGACGCCGCCTTGGACCAGGCGGAGAAGGTGCTGGAGCACTCCACCGGAGTGACCCTGGTGGCCACCCACCGGTTCGGGGTCGACGAGCTGAACAAGAACCCCTTCGGCTTCCGGGACTCCATCTCGCAGCCGACGGTGGCCGGCAGCGGGGTGCGGCCTCAGCCGGGCCAGGAGCGCTCCATCTCCGCCGGCGAGTTCATCCTGGGCGAGAACAGCGAGACCGGCTCCCCGCTGGCCGTGCCGCAGCCGGATGTGCTGGGCCGCAACGGGACCTACGTGGTGCTGCGCAAGTTCGCCAGTCGGGTGGGCGCCTTCAACGAGTACCTGGCCTCGCAGAGCCCGGACCCGGAGGAGCAGCACCGGATCGCCGCGAAGATGTTCGGCCGGTGGCGCAGCGGCGCCCCGCTGGTGCTCTCCCCGGACCACGACGACGAGGAGCTGGGCAACGACCCGGAGCGGCGCAACGACTTCACCTTCGAGGACGACCCGAAGGGCCTGATGTGCCCGCACTCCAGCCACATGCGTCGCCTCAACCCGCGGGACAGCGACCTGTCGATCATGACGGACGTGAACATCAAGCGGATCATCCGGCGCTCCTCGACCTACGGTCCCGGGTGGTCGCCGGAGGTGACCTCGGCCGACGACGCGAAGGAGGACCGCGGGATCTACTTCATCTTCATCAGCGCCCGGGCCTTCGACACGATCGAGTTCATGCAGCAGGAGTGGATCAACGGAGGCAACTTCGTCGACCTCGGCTCCGAGCGGGACCCGATCGTCGGTCTGCACGAGGACGACCCGACGCAGGGACGGTTCACCATCCCCGCCGAGCCGGCCCGCAAGCGCATCGACGGCATCACCACCTTCAACCGGATGGCCGGGGGCGAGTACCTCTTCATGCCCTCGCTCAGCGCCCTGCGGTGGATCGGTGAGGCGGGCTGGACCTCCGAGCAGTCGGACGCCGAGGCGTGATGCAGCCCCCGTCCCCGGGCGGCCCCGCAGGCGCCCAGCCGTAACAGGTGAACCTCGACTGGCTGCGGGGCGGCCCGGGCCGCGGCCACGTGGCTGAGCTCCCTGCCCGGGGACGAGGACGGCGTCCGGGGCAGGGGCGGCTGGCGCGCCGACCCGGGCGAGCAGCCCGGCGCGGACGACCACGCCGTCCTGCTGCTCACCTCGGCCGGTGAAGACGTGGCGGACGGGTTGGAGGACGCCGCCGACGACGTCCACGCGGCGATGGCCGCCGTCGAGGGCCTCACCCTGCGGTGGACTCCCCTGTCCCGTGACCCGTCCCGCTGAGGCGCGTCCGCCCCGTCAGTAGGCTGGAGTGATGGCGACGGTACTTCTCGTGCGGCACGGCCGCACCACGGCCAACGCGACCGGACTGCTGGCGGGCCGCACCCCCGGGGTCAGCCTGGACGACCACGGACGGGAGCAGGCGGCCCGCACCGGGGATCGGGTCGCGGCCGTGCCCGTGGCCGCGGTGGTGGCCAGTCCCCTGGAGCGGTGCGCGCAGACGGCCCGCGCACTCCTCGATCGCCAGTCGGGGGCGGTGCCCTCGCTGGTCGACGACGACCTCACCGAGTGCGACTACGGCCAGTGGCAGGGGCGCGCGCTCAGCGACCTGGCCACCGAGCCCCTGTGGGCGACGGTGCAGACCCAGCCGTCCGCCGTCGTCTTCCCCGGTGGGGAGTCCATGGCGGGCATGCAGGCCCGCGCGGTGGCGGCGATCCGCCGGCACGACGCCGCGGTCGAGGCCGAGCACGGGCCTGGGGCGGTGTGGGTGGCGGTGAGCCACGGGGACGTCATCAAGTCGATCCTGGCCGATGCGCTCGGCACGCACCTGGATCTGTTCCAGCGGATCGAGGTGGGACCCGCCTCCGTGTCCATCGTGAGCTACGGCCCGAACCGCCCGCGGGTCTGGGCGATGAACACCGACGCCGGGGACCTGTCCTGGCTGGCGACCCTCGGCCCGTCCGACGACGCCCCGGTGGGCGGCGGCGCAGGCACGGGCGCCGGTGCAGTGGACGAGCAGACGCCTAGGATCGTGGCATGACTGATGCACCTGCCCCCGCCCATGAGTTCGACTGGCCGGATCGGGTCGTGATCGGGACGCTCGGGCGTCCCGGAGCCCGCACGTTCTACCTGCAGGTGCGCACCGGACCCCGGCTGGTGAGCCTGGCCCTGGAGAAGCAGCAGTCGGCCCTGATGGCGGAGATGATCGACGAGATCCTCGACGATCTCATGGCGCTGGAGGGCAACCCGCACAGCGTCCCGGCCAGCACGCCCGTGGAACTCGTGGACAACGATCCGCTGGACCCGGTGCAGGAGTGGTTCCGGGTGGGGGCCATCGGCCTGGGCTGGGACCCCACCACCGCGCAGGTGCTCGTCGACGCGCACCCCCTGACCGACGACGACGCCGACCCGGCGCTCGAGGCGGACGCCGAGGCCGTGCGCGTGCGGATGCCCGTCGGCGCCGCCCGGGCGTTCGCTCGGCGCACCCGGGAGGTCGTGGACGCCGGGCGTCCGGTCTGCTCGGACTGCGGCCAGCCCATCGACCCCGACGGCCACGACTGCACTTTCCCCGACTCCTGATGAGCGCCGCGGACGTGCCCGCCGGCGAGCTGGTGTCCGGGGAGCTGATGCTCACCGGCCGCATCACGACGGCGTCCAACGCCACGTTCCTCGGCGCGATCGGTGACACCCCGGTGGTCTACAAGCCGGTGGCCGGCGAGGCCCCGCTGTGGGACTTCCCCGCGGGCACCCTGGCCCGCCGGGAGGTGGCCGCGTCCCTGGTGTCCGAGGCGCTGGGGTGGGACATTGTGCCGCGCACCTGGCTGCGCGACGGCCCGTTCGGTAAGGGCATGGTGCAGCTCTGGCAGGAGCAGGATCCTGAGCAGGACGCCGTGGACCTGTTCCCGGCGGACGAAGTGCCGGCCTCGGGATGGCTCACGGTCCTGGAGGGTGAGGACGAGGGCGGGAATCGGCTGGTCCTGGCCCACGAGGACTCGGCGGCGCTGCGCCGCATGGCGGTGTTCGACGTGCTCGTCAACAACGCCGACCGCAAGGGCGCCCACATCCTCGCCATGCCCGGCGGCCACCGCCACGGCGTGGACCACGGGCTGACGTTCCATGTGCAGGACAAGCTGCGGACCGTGCTCTGGGGGTGGCTGGGCGAGGCGCTGAGCGAGGAGGAGCGCGACGGCGTCGCCCGGGTTCTCGACGGGCTCGACGGTGAGCTGGGGCAGGGGCTGGCGGAGCTGCTGGGTGCCGAGGAAGTCGACGCCCTCGCCGAACGCTGCACCCGGTTGCTCGACGACGGGATCTTCCCTGCCCCGAGCGGGCTGACGCCGGCCGTGCCCTGGCCGCTCTTCTGACGGGCCTGAGGCGTCAGCGCGGCCGCAGGGACAGCGGGCTCACTCAGTCCACGAGCCCCGCCGCGGCACCGGCCGCACGGTAGTCCGCGGCGAGCGAGTCCAGGGTGGCGTGAGCGTTGAGCCCGCTGGGGTTCGGCGCCACGAACAGCCGCGTGCCCGGCCACGGCGTCTGCTGCTCCCCCAGCACCGCCTTCGGGCGTCCGAACGCCTGCCGGTAGGCCGTCACCCCCAACACAGCGACGACGGCCGGCGCATGCGCTGCCACGAGCGCGTCCAGGCGGGCGGGGGCGGCGGCGAGCTCCTCCGCGGTGAGCTCGTCGGCGCGGGCGGAGGCCCGCGGGACGAGGTTGGAGATCCCGATGCCGCGGGCGTGCAGCTCGGCGAGGTCCTCGGCCTTGTAGCCGTCGGAGGCGTCGATCAGGTGTCGGGTGAGCCCGGCGCGGTGCAGGGCCGGGTAGAAGCGGTTGCCGCGGCGGGCGAAGTGCGCACCGGTGGCGGCGCTCCACAGGCCGGGGTTGATGCCGATGAACAGCAGCCGCAGCGGGTCCGGCAGCAGGTCGGGGACGGTGCGGTCGCGGAACTGCTGGAGCTCGGCCTGGGTGAAGCGCATGTCAGTAGTGATACCTCGCCTGGAGGATGATCAGGTCCTCGCCGTCGACGAGGTAGACGAGCCTGTGCTCCTCCGTGATGCGTCGGGACCATGCCCCGGGCGCGCCGTACTTCAGCTGCTCGGGCTTGCCGATCCCGTCGAAGGGATCACGCAGGGCGGCGTCGATGAGGGTGTTGATCCGCTTGAGGACCTTGCGGTCCGTGGTCTGCCAGTGCGTGTAGTCCTCCCAGGCCGAGCGGTCCCACACGAGGCGCACTCAGGCGTCCCCGTCCATGCGGTCCAGAGCGTGCTCCTCGACGCTCCCTGCGCGGGCGCGCTCGTAGGCGTCCAGCAGCCGGCGGGCGTTGGCCGGGGAGCGGAACAGGTAGGCGGTCTCCTGCCAGGCGGCGTACTCGTCCGCGGGCATGAGGACGGCATTCCCCTTGCGGGAGACGATCTCTACGGCGTCGCGGTCCGCATTCACTCGCTCGATGAGCGGGAACAGGGTCTTGCGGGCTTCACTGGCGCTGATGGACATGCTGGCCTCCTCGGGTGCGATGTGGTACTTGCTTATGGTACCAGTTGGGGCTGTCGAACTCGGGGGGTGCCGTGCGGGATGCAGATCTCCTTGCCCTCGTGGTCCGTGGGCGCGGCGACGGCGTCCCCTGCTCTCCCAGGAGCGCCTTGGGCTTCCCGAAGATGTCCACACCCGCTCTCCTGACGCAGGCCCCCGCGGGCCGTTCTATTGTCCTGAGGACCATCGAGACGGCCGAACCCTGTTCGCCACAACATCGCCGTTGAAGTCCCATCTGCCCTAGGGCGTGTCTCCCTTATCGGTGGTGAGGCTCGCGGCAGGCTGGTCGGGTGAGGTCGACAGGGTCGCGGTATCAGGTGTTCACGGACGAGCAGTGGGAGCGGATCGAGCCGTTGCTGCCCTCGAATCAGGGCCGGCGTGGGCATCCCTTCGGGGAGCACCGCAGGGTGGTGGAGGGCATCGCCTACCGGTATCGGACCGGGGTCCCGTGGCGGGATCTGCCCCGGGAGCAGTTCGGGCCCTGGCAGACGGTGTGGAAGCGCCACCGCCGCTACGCCGCGGATGGGACCTGGGATCGGGTGCTGACCCACGTGCTGGCCGAGGCCGATGCGGCCGGGATGATTGACTGGGCCGTCTCGGTCGATGCGACCATCGCCCGGGCCCATCAGCACGCCACGAACACCACTCGTCCGGACCAGGACACAGGGGGCCGGGGCGAATCACAAGAAACTGCCGCTGGATGAGGTTGAGCCGCCCGGGCACGGCATCGGGCGTTCCCGCGGCGGGCTGACGACCAAGATTCACCACGCCGTCGATGGCCGCGGCCGGCCGCTGGCCGCGATCGTCACCGGCGGGCAGCGCAACGACGAGGCCGTGCTGGCGCAGGTGCTGGCCGAAATCCAGATTCCCCGACTCGGCGCCGGCGCCGCCCGAGCCCGCCCGGAGGCGGTGATCGCCGACCGGGCCTATGCCACCGGAGTGATTCGCAACGAGCTGCGCCGCCGCCGAATCACCGCGGTAATTCCGGAGAAACGGGACCAGATCGCGGCCCGAGCCCGTCGCGGCAGCCGCGGCGGGCGGCCGCCGGCCTTCGACGCCCAGGCCTACCGCGGGCGCAACGTCGTGGAACGCCACTTCGCCCTAGCCAAGCAATGGCGCGGCGACTGCGGGCTTACACAGCCCGCTGGCGTCGTGGCAGCGGCCCTTCTCCTGCGGCGTATCGCTCATCACCAACAGATCGAGGAACCACGATGACAGGAACTGACGACGGCGTTGCCACGACGCGTTCACCCGAGGTAGCAGTGATCGGGGGTGGGATCGTTGGTCTGTCGACGGCGTACGCGCTGCGGGAGCAGGGCGTGCCGGTGCGCTTGTACGAGGCTGGTCTGCCCGGGACGGGTCAGTCCGGAGGCGAGTCGCGGATCTTCCGACATGCCCACGACGACCCGCGACTCGTTGCTTTCGCGCGCGAAAGCCGCGGCGTCTGGGATGAGTGGGCCGAACACTTCGACGTCGAGCTGGTCTCATCAGACGGTGTCCTGGCGATCGGAGACAGCGTCCTGGCGCGGCTGCGGGTGCTCAACCAGGTCGGCGGCGTGGAAGCGCACGAGATCGACGCGGTCGCGGTCACCCTGCTCAGCGCCGTGGCCCGGACCAGCTGACCGGCGCACCACTCCCCTTACGTGACTTGGACGGGGGCTCTCCATGCACCGGGGCCCTGGGCACCGCACACCGCGACCCACTGGGACTGCCGGGCAGAACTGGTCCTGCCCGAAGGCTCCCGCCCCGGCGGCCGGGAACCCGGTGTACCGTTTCGAGCACGAGCCCGACCGACAGGAGCGATGTGATGGAGAATCGATCGGAAAGCCTGCCCGCGGAGCAGCCGGTGGGCGAGCTGGAGGAGGTGGCCCATTTCCACGGCCCCATGCTCACCGGCGTCACGGTCTCGCACCGGGGGCGGATCTTCGTCAATTATCCGAAGTGGGGCGATGACGTCGCCTTCACGGTGGCCGAAATTCGCGACGGCGAGGCGGTGGCCTACCCGAACGAGGCCATCAATCGCACCGATTCCGACGACCTGGCGAACACCCTGGTCTCGGTGCAGAGCGTGGTGGTGGACCCTGCCGACCGGCTGTGGATCCTGGACACCGGAAGCCCGCTATTCAAGCCCACGACCTACGGCGGGCCCAAGCTCGTCTGCGTCGACCTGACCAGCGACACAGTGGTCAAGACCATCCTGTTCCCCCAGGATGTCGCGTTGCCCACCAGCTACCTCAACGACGTGCGCTTCGACCTGCGCCGCGGAGCCGAGGGCGTCGCCTACCTCACCGACTCCTCCGACCAGGGACCCAACGCGCTGGTGGTGGTGGACCTGGCCACCGGTCAGAGCTGGCGGCGGCTGCACGAGCACCCCTCCACGAAGGCCGAGCCGCTCACAGACTTCGTGCCGGTTGTCGAGGGCCGCCCGATGGTCGCCCGCCAGGAGGACGGGACCGTGGCGCCGGCGATCGCGATGGGCGCGGACGGAATCGCCATCGGCGCCGACGGCGCCCGCCTCTACTACTGCCCGCTGGCATCCCGGCGGCTCTACAGTGTGGCTACCGACGCGCTGGTGGACCGAGCCCTGGATGAGGCGGCGGTGGCCGCGACCGTGCGTGATGAAGGCGACAAGGGCGGGGCCGGCGACGGCCTGGAGTCCGACGCACAGGGCAACGTGTATGCGACGAACTACGAGCACAACGCGGTGCTGCGGCGTCGGGTCGACACCGTCGGGGCGTGGGAGACCGTGGTCAGCGACCCTCGGTTGCTGTGGCCGGACACGCTCTCGGTCGCGGCCGACGGCTACCTCTACATCACCGCGAACCAGCTCCACCGCCAGGCCGACTACCGGCAGGGGCAGGATGAACGGGTCAAGCCCTACACCCTCTTCCGCACCCGCATCGACGCCCGACCCGTCCTGCTGCGCTGACCACAGCGGGACGGAACTGGATGCAGCCATGCACAAGTGAAGCGCCTGGGTTTCGTTCCGAGGTCAGGACGCAACGGGCGCTACAGGTCACTGCTGTGCTCTGTCTTTGACACGTCGAGTTCTCCTCCTGCGGGGATGTTCTTGTACCGCCGGGCCAGTCAGGGACAGCAGCACATGTTCCACGCCTGCTGGCCCTGACCGGCATTACGGCATGGGCCTGGAGTTGAGTCCCGCATAGTGGTGTAACGCCCGGTGGTCGGGCGTGTCGTCTCAGACGTGGACGCGGCCACCGTGTGATCCGTCGAGTCAACCTTCCACAGAATCCTCGAATGGAGTCATCACGATGACCGCTCCTCATATTCTCGACCCTGCCGGCCTGCTCGGAGAAGCCCTGTCTGAAGCGTCCCCGGACATGATGCGCCATCTGCTGCAGACCATGATCAACACCTTGCTGTCCGCGGATGCCGACGCGGTGGTCGGTGCCGAATGGGGCAAGCCCAGCTCCTCGCGCACTGCTCAGCGGAACGGGTACCGCCACCGGGACCTGGACACCCGGGTCGGCACCCTGGACGTGGCCATCCCCAAGCTCAGATCGGGCACGTACTTCCCAGACTGGCTACTTGAACGCAGGAAGAGAGCGGAGTCGGCGCTGATCACCGTGGTCGCTGACTGCTACCTCGCCGGGGTCTCGACCCGACGGATGGACAAGCTGGTCAAGACTCTGGGCGTCAACGCCCTGTCCAAGTCCCAAGTCTCCCGGATGGCCACCGAGCTCGACGAGCAGGTCGAGGCCTTCCGCCACCGCCCGCTCGGGGTGGCCGGCCCGTTCACGTTCGTGGCCGCCGATGCGCTGAGCATGAAGGTCCGCGAGGGCGGGCGCGTGGTCAACGCCGTGGTGCTGCTGGCCACCGGGGTCAACGCTGACGGCCACCGCGAGGTCCTGGGCCTGCGGGTCGCCACCTCGGAGACCGGGGCGGCGTGGAACGAGTTCTTCGCCGACCTGGTCGCCCGCGGCCTGGCCGGGGTCCGGTTGGTCACTTCTGACGCCCACACCGGACTCAAGGACGCCATCGCGGCGAACCTGCCCGGAGCGACGTGGCAGCGCTGCCGCACCCATTACGCGGCGAACCTGATGGGCATCACCCCGAAGAACATGTGGCCGGCCGTGAAAGCCATGCTGCACTCGGTCTATGACCAGCCCGATGCGGCCAGCGTGCACGCGCAGTTCGACCGGCTCCTGGACTACGTGAGCGAGAAGCTGCCCACCGTGGCTGAGCACCTCGACGCCGCCCGGGCGGACATCCTGGCCTTCACCACGTTCCCGAAGGACGTCTGGACGCAGGTCTGGTCGAACAACCCGGCCGAGCGGCTCAACCGGGAGATCCGCCGTCGCACCGACGCGGTGGGCATCTTCCCCAACCGGGCGGCCATCGTCAGGCTAGTGGGTGCGGTGCTGGCCGAGCAGACCGATGAATGGGCCGAGGGTCGACGCTACCTCGGTCTCGAAGTCCTGGCCCGCTGCGGGCGTGTCAACTTGTCTGTGTAAGCGGGGTGGTCACAGGTAGGGGTTGATCCGGTCGGGGTAGGCCGCGGCGAGC
>NZ_JAGXJK010000399.1:0-241 GCF_019091605.1 Micrococcus sp. GbtcB5 | reverse complement strand
CCTGCGGCACGCAGACGCGCGGCGGCGGTGAGGCCGATGATCCCGGCCCCGACGACGGCCACGTGCACGGCCCGGTCCTCCTCACGGCGGCATGTCCCGCATCGAGTGGTGATGGTCGGCCGCGCCGGCGCGGTGCGCCCCTGCGGCCCTCTCTGCCCGGCGTGTGCGGCCCGGGCTCCCATGGAACAGCGGCCAGTCTGCCACAGTGTGCGCACGCACTCCCCCGATCCCCTCCTGATGA
>NZ_JAGXJK010000398.1:0-241 GCF_019091605.1 Micrococcus sp. GbtcB5 | reverse complement strand
TCGTGGTACAGCGTGGCCAGGTGCGTCAGCTCCATCACGACGGCGGCCTGGCGGGCGGGCGCGTCCACGTCACGCGCTTCCACACCCGCGTCACCACCCCCGAGCTGGCCCCGGCCGCGCTGCTCGCGCTCGCCGGCCTGGTGCTCGCCTTCCTGCCCGGCCCGGTGGAGGGGACCACCACCGCCCCCACGGGCTCCCTGCCGCCGCTGGACCCGGAGGAGGCGCCGGCCTACCTGGCCCT
>NZ_JAGXJK010000397.1:0-241 GCF_019091605.1 Micrococcus sp. GbtcB5 | reverse complement strand
CCGAGGGCGCGATCATTCTGCACGTTCTCCGCGGCGGCCAGGTGGTCGGCGGGCTGAGGCTCGCCGACGAGGTCCGGCCAGAATCCCGCTACGCCGTCGACGCCCTCCACGCCCTCGGCGTCGAGGTCGTCATGATCACCGGCGATGCCGAGGCGGTCGCGAACGAGGTCGGCAAGGAGCTCGGCATCGACCGCGTCTTCGCCGGCGTGCGCCCGGAGGACAAGTCCGCGAAGGTCTCCCA
>NZ_JAGXJK010000396.1:0-241 GCF_019091605.1 Micrococcus sp. GbtcB5 | reverse complement strand
GCCGGCCCTGCTGGTCACCGAGCTCGCGGTGGAGCCGGGCGAGACCGGAGTGGGCCAGCGCGCCACGTTCCGCATGGCGGGCGGCCCGGAGCGCACCCTGCATCTGCAGGTGCCCGGCCGGCACAACGCGCTGGACGCCGCCGCTGTGGTCCTGGCCGCCGTCCGGGCGGGCATGGCCTCCGGGGCCGCCGAGCGGGGCGTGGAGGCCTTCCGGGGCACGGCCCGCCGCTTCGGGTTCCGC
>NZ_JAGXJK010000395.1:0-241 GCF_019091605.1 Micrococcus sp. GbtcB5 | reverse complement strand
CAGGGGGGTGCCGGCGGCGTCGGTCTTCAGCTCGGCCTGGTGGGGCAGGCGGTACGAGACACGACCGTTCTCGTCGGACTTCACCAGGGCGGGCGCGGTGGCCTTCCACTGCGACCGGCGGGCACGGGTGTTGGCACGGGTCATCTTCCGCTTCGGGACTGCCACGACTATCTCTCTTCTGTCTCGGTGATGGAGGTCTCTGAGGTGCCCGCGTGGTGGGCCAGGGCGGCCCAGCGCGGGT
>NZ_JAGXJK010000394.1:0-241 GCF_019091605.1 Micrococcus sp. GbtcB5 | reverse complement strand
GGCCCCGGCCGCGCTCGCCGCCGCCGGGCTGCCCTCCTCCGACATCACCGACGCGCTCGAGGAGAACGCCGGCCTCTTCCCCGGCGGCCAGGTCACCGAGGGCGCGACCACCTATCCCGTCCAGGCGGGCGCCGCCGTCGAGGGCCTCGAGGGCCTGCGCGGGATCGTCGTCGCTCCCTCCGGCGGCGGCGAACCGCGCACCCTGGACGAGGTCGCCCACGTCACCCTCCTGGCCGCGGCC
>NZ_JAGXJK010000393.1:0-241 GCF_019091605.1 Micrococcus sp. GbtcB5 | reverse complement strand
GGTGGCCACCGCGGAGGACATGTTCCAGGCGCGCGTGGACCACGTGGACGCCGTGGACCTCGCCGGCTTCAAGGGCCTGGTGGACGCCCTGGGCGGCGTCAGCGTGGGCAACCCCAGCGCCTTCGTCTCGACCGGCGGCATCGACTTCCCCGCGGGCACCGTGCAGATGGACGGGGGCAAGGCCCTGGCCTACGCGCGGGAGCGGTACAACCTGCCGCGCAGCGACTTCGGCCGCGTGGTG
>NZ_JAGXJK010000392.1:0-242 GCF_019091605.1 Micrococcus sp. GbtcB5 | reverse complement strand
TGAAAATAAACAAAGTATACTAACACTCGTAAACTTAAGAGCTGAGGTACGTAGTCACTACTTAAAGGGTTAGGACCTCTCTGGACTAACTTTCCCCCGTGGTAGTGGAGCAAGCCAAATTGCAATTTAGTTTTCAATTCGAACAGTTAGAATAAATTTCCAAGGGGGAACTGTAGAATGGATACTATGGATACGATGGGTCGTCTCGTAATCGCTGAACTTTGGGATTGCGATTTCGACAA
>NZ_JAGXJK010000391.1:0-242 GCF_019091605.1 Micrococcus sp. GbtcB5 | reverse complement strand
TAACTGACTCGATGGATCTCCTTTAGGAAAGAACTCTGCTGAGAAGTAAACAGCGAAAGCAGAGTAAACGTACCAGTCGTACCATAGAATTAAATTGCCGACAGAACCTTTGAAAATATTGCCGGCGACTCGATAAGATTTTGCTTGAGCCATACTAATTCCTCCTCGTGCTTATAAATAAAATGATAAATATGAAAGCGTGTTCATTATAGTTGGATTGTACTGTCTATAGAATAAAATCT
>NZ_JAGXJK010000390.1:0-242 GCF_019091605.1 Micrococcus sp. GbtcB5 | reverse complement strand
GGCAAGAAAAAAGTTGTCGCTGAAACAGGGGCTGGTCAACACGGTGTTGCAACCGCCACTGTATGTGCTCTTCTCGGATTAGAATGCGTCATCTTTATGGGAGAAGAAGATGTGAGACGGCAAAAATTAAACGTGTTTCGAATGGAATTACTAGGAGCGAAAGTAGAAAGTGTAGCGGCAGGTAGCGGCACACTAAAAGATGCGGTAAACGAGGCGCTTCGCTACTGGGTTTCACACGTGCA
>NZ_JAGXJK010000039.1:0-12269 GCF_019091605.1 Micrococcus sp. GbtcB5 | reverse complement strand
ACCTCCTGCGGAGACGCTCCTCCGGCCTCACTGGCACCGACCCGAGTCAACAACGTCATGCCCTCCTACACCTAGGCGCGGGGCGGCGCGACCTGCGACACAGACCTGCGACACAATGGGCCCATGACTGAGACCCCCCAGAGCTCGTCCGGCCAGAGCCGGGACGAGATCCTCGCCCGCCTCGAGGAGATCTACGCGAACGACCCCGCGGTGCGGGAGCACGGCGTCACCCTCGGCGAGGTGGCCGAGGGGCGCGTGGTGCTGCACCGCGACGTCACCGCGGACATGGTGAACTCCCACGAGATCTGCCACGGCGGCTTCCTGTTCCACCTCGCGGACTCGGCGCTGGCGTACTGCGTGGCGACCTTCGGCGCCGCCCCCGTCACCCGGCGCGCCGAGATCACCTACGTGGCGCCCGCCAGGCTCGGCGCGCACCTCGTGGCGACCGCCCGCCAGTCGGTGGAGTTCGGCCGCGACCGCATGATCGAGGTCGGCATCGAGGCGGACGGCCAGCTCGTCGCCTGGTTCACCGGCCACTCCACGAGCCCGCGGGCGCGCGCGTGAGCGCCGGGCAGGACGCGACGACGGCCGGGCCGGTCGTCGAGTCGGTGGAGCTGCACGTGGCCGCGGGGGCGGAGGCGGCGTTCGAGGCCGCCGTCGCCGAGGCCGAGCCGCTGTTCCGGGACGGGGGCGCGACGTCCTTCGCACTGTCCCGGCAGGTGGAGGACCCGGCGCGCTACCGGCTGCTGATCGGCTGGCGCACGCTCGAGGACCACACCGTGGCCTTCCGCGAGTCCGACGCGTTCCTCGCGTGGCGTGCGCTCGTCACCCCGCACCTGGCGCAGCCGCCGGCCGCGACCCACTGGTCCGCCGTCTGACCCCCGCACCCCCCGTTTTCGTTCGGGAAACGGCGGTCCCCGGCGCGTTTTCGTTCGAGAAACGGCGCGAGGGCCGACCGTTTCCCGAACGAAAGTGCCCGACACGCCGCCGTTTCCCGAACGAAAGTGCCGACTGAGACGCGGTCGGTTCAGAGGTGACGGCCGGCCAACCGCGTGAGGCTCGACTGGATGCCCCGCCCGTTGTCCGCCGGCACCCGCAGCAGCTCGTACGCGCGGCGCACGGCCGGCCGGGCCCACGAGTAGTCGAAGGTCTCGGTGACCTCGGTGGTGCCGTCCCCGTTGTCCCGGAACGCCCAGCGCCACCGGTGTCCGCCCGGGTGGGCCCACTCCACGAGCTCGTCCTCGTCCACGGCGGTGGCGGTCAGCGTCATCGTGTACGGCACCCCGTACTTCCGCATGGCCACGCGGAACCGGTCGCCCACGGCCAGCCGGTGCGGCCCGCTCACCTTCGGCCGCACGGTCCCGGACCCGTCCGCCTCGTGATGGCGGTGCGGGTCCGCGAGCATCGCCCACAGCTCGTGCGCCGGCGCGGCCACGGTGGCCCGGTAGGACACCTGGTGCTCGCCGGTCTCCACGCGCTCGGGCCACGCCGCCTGCGGGGCGGCCTGCGGCAGCCCGGACGACGACGGCGCGGCGGCGGGCCCGGTCTCGGGGGTGGCGGACGAGGGGGTCGGCTCGGTGCTCATGCCGCCCAGTCTAGGAACCGCCGCGGACACCGGAAGCGGAGGCGACGGCACCCCTCGGCGGGACACCACAGGACTCTTGCCGGGGGCCCGCCCCGGGCCTAGGGTCAGGTCATGGGCGCATGGGGCAGAAACGTCTTCCAGAACGACACCGCGCTGGACATCGTGGACGAGGTCCTCGACGGCACCTTCGACCTCGACGAGTTCCGCAAGAACTTCCGTCGCGACGAGGACGAGGGCCACCTGACCGCGAGCCAGGGCGCCGCACTCCTCACCCTCGGGGCGCTCGTGCGGATCGCCCGGAACGAGGACCACGCGGACCTCGAGGCCCTGCTCGAGCACGCGGAGACGGACGAGGTGGACCTCACCGCCTTCATCGACCAGTTCTCGGACGAGGACGTCGAGACCCTGCGCGAGCTGATCGGCGTGGTCATCCGCGAGCCCTCCTGCTCCGAGCTCTACCAGCTCTGGGAGGAGTCCGGGGAGCTCGAGCAGTGGCTCGAGTACTCCCGCGAATGCCTGCCCTGACCGGCCGGCCGGGCCGGGGTGGACCCGGCCCGCGCTCGGCCCCGCCCCGGCTCAGCGCGCGTAGCGGGTGAGCCGCAGCGAGTTCAGCACCACGAGCACGCTCGAGGCCGCCATCGCGCCGCCGGCGATCATCGGGTTGAGCAGGCCCAGGGCCGCGACCGGGATGCCGAGCACGTTGTAGAGGAACGCCCAGAACAGGTTCATCCGGATGATCCCCAGGGTGCGGCGGCTCAGGTCGAGCGCCTGGACCACCTGGTGCAGGTCGTCGCCCATCACGGTGATCTGCGCGGCCTCGCGGGCCACGTCCGTCCCCGAGCCCATGGCGATGCCCATGTCCGCCGCGGCGAGCGCCGGGGCGTCGTTGACGCCGTCGCCCACCATGGCCACCACGGCGCCCTCGGACTGCAGGCGCGTCACCACGTCCACCTTGTCCTCGGGGCGCACGCCGGCCACCACGTCCTCGGCCGGGATCCCGACGGCCTCCGCCACCTGGGCGGCGACGGCGGCGTTGTCGCCGGTCACCAGCAGCGGGCGCAGGCCCATCTGCCGCAGGCGGGCGATCGCGTCGGCGGAGGTGTCCTTCACGGTGTCCCGGACGGACAGGACGCCCGCCACGCGGCCGCCGACCGCGACCCACACGGCCGTGGCGCCGGCCTGCTCCGCGGCCTCGAACGCGGCCCGGTGCTCGGCGGGGATGCCGCCGTCGAGGGCGGTCTCGAGGACGGAGCCGCGGCCGACGGCCACGCGGACCGGATCCGGGCCGGCGGCGCCGTGCGCGCCGGAGCCGGGTGCGCCGTCGTCGTGGGGGAGGGCGACCAGCCCGGACACGCCGCCGCCGGCCGTGGAGGCGAAGTCCGCCACGCCGGGCACGGTCAGGCCACGCTCCTCGGCGCCGGCCACGATCGCGCGGGCGATCGGGTGCTCGGACCCGCGCTCGACGGCGGCCGCCAGGGTCAGCAGGACGTCGGCGGCCTGGTCCGGCGCCGTTTCGTCAACGAAAGCGCTCCGGGAGGCGCCCGTTTCGGCCACGAAAGCGGGGTCGAGGACGAGCACGTCCGCCAGCGCCATGCGGCCCTCGGTCACGGTGCCGGTCTTGTCCAGCACGATCGTGTCCACGGTGCGCGAGTCCTCGAGCACCTCGGGGCCGCGGATGAGGATGCCCAGCTGCGCGGCGCGGCCGGTGCCGGCCAGCAGGCCGACCGGGGTCGCCAGGCCGAGGGCGCACGGGCACGCGATCACGAGCACGGCCACGCCGGCGCGCAGCGCGGACGGCAGGTCGCCGGTCACGATCATCCACACCGCGAAGGTCAGCACGGCGATCCCGAGCACGATCGGCACGAACACGGCGGAGATGCGGTCGGCCAACCGGGCCACGCGCGCCTTGCCGGTCTGCGCCTCGGAGACGAGCCGCCCCATCTGGGCGAGCGTCGTGTCCGAGCCGACCCGCGTCGCGCGGGCCACGAGCCGGCCCGAGGTGTTCAGGGTGGCGCCGGTGAGGGCGTCCCCGGGGCCGACCTCCACGGGCACGGACTCGCCGGTGAGCAGGGAAGCGTCCACGGCCGAGGTGCCCTCGAGCACCTCGGCGTCCGTGGGCACCTTCTCGCCGGGGCGGATCAGCACGACGTCGCCCGGCGCGAGGGACTCGGCGGGCACCGTGCGCTCGTCGTGGGTCTCGGGGTCGTAGAGGGTGGCCTGGGCCGCGCCCAGGTCCAGGAGGGCCCGCAGCGCGGCGCCGGCCTCCCGCTTGGCGCGGGCCTCGAGCCAGCGGCCCAGCAGCAGGAACGTGGTGATGACCGCGGCCGTCTCGAAGTACAGGCTGTGGTGGGCCATCTCCGCCATGGTCCCGCCCACGTGGGCGGTCATGTCCGGCGCCAGGATCAGCTCCACGGCCGAGAAGGAGAAGGAGACGAGCACGCCCAGGGACACGAGGGTGTCCATCGTGGACGAGCCGTGCCGGGCCGCGCGGAACGCCGCCGAGTGGAACGGCCACGCCGCCCACAGCGCCACGGGCGCCGCCAGGGCGAACGCGACCCAGCCCCAGTGCGGGAACTGCAGCGCCGGGACCATGGAGATCAGCACGAGCGGCACCGTCAGCACCGCCGCGCCGATCAGGCGCGGTGTGAGCACGTCCTCACTCGGACCGTGGGCCATGTGGTCGTGGTGGTCCACGCCGTCATGGTCCGCGGCATGCTCCTCGCCGTGCTCCTCGCCGTGCTCGGAGGTGTGCGCGTGCCCGGCGTGTCCGGCGTGTCCGGCCGGCGGGGCGGGACGGCGCACGGTGGCGCCGTACCCGGCCTTCTCGACGGCGGCCACGAGCTCCTCGTCCGACACGCCGGCGGGCGCGGTGACGGTGGCCTGTTCGAGCGGCAGGTTCACGGACGCCGTGACGCCCTCGAGCTTGCCCAGCTTGCGCTCGACGCGACCCACGCACGAGGCGCAGGTCATGCCGGTGACGTCCAGGTCGACGCGGCGGGTGGTCTCGGTTTGCGGGCCGGCCGGGGTGGAGGAGGCGGGGTGGGTCATGGGTCAGGCCCCCACCAGCGTGTAGCCGGCCTCCTCGACGGCGGCGCGCGCGGCGGCGGGGTCGAGGGGGCCCTCGGAGGTGACGGTGGCGGTGGAGACGCCCCCGGCGTTCAGGTCCACGTCCACGGCGGAGACGCCGGCGATCTCGCCGAGCTCCTCCTGGACGGAGGCGACGCAGTGGCCGCAGGTCATGCCGGTGATCTTCAGGTCGGTGGTGGTCATCTCGTGCTCCTCGTGCGGTGGTGGGTGGGCGACGGCGCCGGTCAGCGCAGCAGGCGGCCGAGGGCGGCCGTCGCCTCGGCGACCTTCTCGTCGATGAGCTCGGTGCGGCCTTCCGCCTCGGCCTGCACCGCGGCCTCCGCCACGCAGTGACGCAGGTGCTCCGAGGTGAGGTTCAGGCTGAGGGACTGCAGCGCCTTCGTGACGGCGGCGACCTGCGTGAGGACGTCGATGCAGTACACGTCCTCGTCCACCATGCGGTGGAGGCCGCGCACCTGCCCCTCGATGCGGCGCAGTCGAGCGAGGTGCTTCGCCTTGTCCCGGTGCACCTCGTGCGGGGGCCGGTGGCCGTCGCAGGCGTCCGCCGCGGCGGACGGAAGGGGCGAGGCGGCGGCGGGCGCCGTCGTCGTGCTGTCCGTGCTCATACCCCCGTTCTATACCCCAGGGGGGTATGGGTCAAGGGGTCGGCCGACGCGGGTGCCCTCCTCCGGCAGCGGGGTGGCGGCTTCGCCCAGATCGGCGATCAGGCCGCGGACCTCCAGGTCCAGGGCGTCGCGCACGCCGCGCACCTGCTCGAGGCTCATGCCGCGGATCGACGGCACGGACCACTTCTGCACCTGCGCGCCCTCGGGGATCTCGAACGGATCCGCGCCGTCGAAGAGCACCACGATCTCGGCGGCCCGGAGCACGTCCGGGTCCAGGCCCTTGGTGTACGTGTGGTGCAGCGGGATGCCGATCTCGTTCATCGCCTCGAACGCGGTGGAGATGACCTCGCCGGCGGGCTCCGTGCCGGCCGAGCGGGCCCTGACCTCGCCGTGGGTGCGGTTCTCGAGCAGGGCCGCGGCCATCTGCGAGCGGCCGGCGTTGCCGTGGCAGACGAACAGCACACGCGGGTGGCGGGACTCGATGCTGCCCTGGTTGATCGCCCTGGCGCGCAGGCGCGAGGCGGCATGCTGCACCGAGATGGTCGGCAGCATCTCCGGGTGGCGGCTCGTCTCGGCGAGCTCGGCGTAGGAGTCGAACAGGAGCTGACGCACCGTCGCCTCGTCGGCCACGCCGGGGAAGCGCGCCATCAGCGGCCCGACCTCGCGCTCGAGCACGTGCGCGGCCATCCCGTGCGGCACGGGGTCCACCGCGGCGGGGATGTCCGGCGCGGCCGTCGTGTCCAGCGGCATGTCGTCCACCGCCGGTGCGTGATCGGCGTGGGGGTCCGGGGGGATGGGGGTCATGGTGCGAGTCCTCCGGGGAAGGCGGTCGGCTGAACGCGAGGTGAACGGGTGCCCCCACCCTGCGACGTCGGGTGTGCCGGCGCAAGCCTTGACGGGATCCCTCCGCGCCCGACGACGCTGCTCGCCGCCGTCGTCGGGGCGGTGGCCGACGCCCGGGCCCGGAGCGGGGGTCCGCCGAGGTGGGAGAGAATGGGGGCCATGTCTGTCCGCTCCCTGCTCCCGGACCTCGGCGCCCCCGCGACCGGGGCCCCCGAGGCCGCCGTCCCCCCGTTCGCCCGGGCGGTGCTGTGGGCGCACGGGGACGACGCGTGGCGGGGCGAGGGCGGCTGGACCGTGCTCCTGGACGGCACCGACCGGCTCCGCCGACTCTCCGCGCTGTGGCAGACCGCCGTCGCCGGGCGACCGGACCCGACGGCCCCGCTGCGGGGCTGGATCTCCTCGACCTTCGCCGACGACTCGCCTGAGCCCGCGGTCCTGCGCATCCCCGCGGATCTGCGCCGCGCCACGCCGTCCGGCGTGCGGGACGTGGCCCAGCACGTGGACGCGGACGCGCTCGCAGCCGCCGTCGCCGCGGACCGCGGAGCCCGGCTGCTGGCCGACGGTGCGGTGCCCCTGCCCGCCGGCGTCGCCGACCGTGCCTGGGACGACGCCGGCTACGCGGCCGGGGTGCGCGAGCTGCTGACGCGGATGGCCGACTCGGGCGGGGAGCTGGCGAAGGTCGTGATCAGCCGCACGATGACCGTCCCCGCGGACGACGCCGACCTGTGGCGGGCGATCGGGGAGCTGCGCCGCGAGTACCCGCAGACCTGGGTGTTCGCCGTCGGCGGGCTGCTGGGCGCCACGCCCGAGGTCCTCGCCACGCGGCACGCGGGGCTCGTGGGCTCGCGGGTGCTGGCGGGGTCCATGCCGCGCGGCGCGGACGAGGAGGAGGACGCCGCGCTGCGGGAGCGGCTGGCCTCTGATCCGCGGCTGGCGGAGGAGCATCGCTGGGCCGCGCGGTCGGTGCTGGACGCGCTGGCGCCCGTCGTCGACCTCGCCGATGACGACCCCGCGCCCACCGTCCTGACCCTGCCGAACGTGCACCACCTGGCCACGTCCGTGCGCGGCCGGCTGCGGGATGGGCGGGGGACCGTGCTGGACGTGGTGGCCGCGCTGCATCCGACGGCGGCCGTCGGCGGGACCCCCACGCCGGACGCGGTGCGGGTGATCGCGGAGGTCGAGCCCGTGGACCGCGGCCGCTACGCCGGGCCGGTCGGGTGGCTGGATCAGGACGGCGACGGCGAGATCGCCCTGGCACTGCGCTGCGGCCAGCAGGTGCCCGGCGGGGTGCGGCTGCAGGCCGGGGGCGGGATGGTCCCGGGAGCGGTGCCCGAGGAGGAGGTCACGGAGATCCGGGCCAAGTTCCTGCCGATGCGCCGAGCGCTGGGCGTCGCCGAGGACTGAGGCCTCCCGTGCCGGTCGCGCTTTCGTTCGGGAAATGGCGGCGTGTCGCGGTGCTTTCGTTCGGGAAATGGCGCCGCACGCCGGATTCGCGTGGGCGGCGATGGAACGGCGCCCAGGAGCGGAGGTGCCGGATGGCCTCATCAGCAAGGAGCAGTAACGCCGTTTCCCGAACGAAAGCGTCCTGGGGCCCGCCGTTTCCAGAACGAAAGCGTCCTGGGGCCCGCCGTTTCCCGAACGAAAGCGTCTGGGACGCGAGAAGACCCGCCGGCCACGGCCCCTCGCGGGGCGGGCCGACGGGTCTTCGCGTCGGTGTGGGGGATCAGGCGGCGACGGCCATGGCCTCGTGGGCCGGCGTCGTGGCCTGGAGGCGGCGGGTGGCCTCGCGCTCGGCGAGGGCCGGCAGGAAGGTGGTGATGCGGGCGCCGCGCTTGAGGTCGGCGACGACCTCGCGGACGACCGAGCGGACGGTCTCGGCGGTGACGGTGCCCTCGAAGCGGCGGAGGAGGGTCTCCTCGACGCGCTGGAGCACGTGGCGCTGCATGAGGGGGCTCGGGGCGGTGGGCAGGTGGTGGCTGGTCGTGTTGATGCTCACGGTGAGCACCTCCTTCGGTTGCCGGACCACGAGTCCGGCGGATCGTCGCGGCGGGGCCGCGGGTGATGAGTTCGGTGGAGTCCCGACCTCGCGTTCCGTAAACGCTAGGTGAACTGCTTGTGAACAAGTTTACAGATTTCCTCCCAGAGTGCAACTCCGTGTTCACCAACGTGACCTGAGGCACTCCGCCACACATGCCTGGATGGCGCAAAATCAGCGCAATCACGCGGCTTTCGTATCGAGGTGCCACGAGCGCCAGGCCGACAGCAAGATGAACAGAAGGTGAACAGCGCCGTTCATCTTCGCCCCCTGCCCCTCCGCTCGACCCGGTGCGAGGCTGGGACCATGCGCCCCGACCGCCACTCCGCCCCGACCTCCGCGGCCGCCCTCGCCCGCGAGGCCGTGATCCTCGCCGGCGCCGGTGCGGCGATCCTGCTCCAGGTGGCGCACCGGCCGGTGGGGGCCGGCGTCGCCGTCCACTCCCGGTTCACCGAGGACCCGATGCGCCGGCTCCGCCACACGCTCGCCTACATCTACGCGGTCACCCTCCCCGAGGCCGCGCCGGTGCGCGACGCGGTCGTCGAGCGGGTGCGGGCGGCGCACCGCCCGGTCCGCGGGGTCGACGCCGGAGGCCACCCCTACGACGCCGCCGACCCGGACGCCCAGCTCTGGGTGGCCGCCACCCTCTACGCGATGGGAGAGCAGGTGCGCCGCCGGGTGTGGGGCGCCCTCGACGCCGAGGACGCCGACCGCCTCTACCGCGGGTACGCCCCGCTCGCCACGAGCCTCGAGGTCCCCGCCTCCGCCTGGCCGGCCGACCGCGCGGCGTTCGCGGCCTACTGGGACGACCGGGTGGCCCGGCTCGAGGTCACGGACGACGCGCGGCGGATCGCCGCCGACCTGTTCTCCGGCCAGGGCGTCCCCCTGCCACTGCGCGCGGCCCTGCCCCTGGCCCGGTTCGTCACCGCCGGCCTCCTCCCGGGGCGCGTGCGCGCCGGCCTCGGCTGGTCCTGGACCGGGCGAGACTCCGTCCGGGAGGCACGCCTCTGGGGGCTGGCGCGCACCCTGTACCGGCCGCTGCCGGCGACGGTGCGCGGCGTCGTCGTCCGCTGGGTCCTGCGGGGGCTGCCCCGGACGCCGGAGCCGCGCGGCGCCGTCGACGTGGAGGCGACCCGCCGCGAAGTCCGCCCCGTCTGGGAGAATGGTGCCGATGTCTGACTACCAGCCCCGCCGCCCCGGATCGAAGCCCACCCCGAACCGCCAGAGGGACCGCGCCGGCAAGCCGGCCCTCGGCCGCCCCGAGCGCGGCCTGATCGACGAGTCCGAGGCGCGCCAGCTCGCCGAGGACCGAGAGCGCATGCGCCGCGCCGGCGTCGGCCACCAGCTCTCCGCGCCCAAGCGCCGCGAGGCCGCCACCGCCGAGCGCCCCCAGGTGATGCCGAAGACCGAGGGCTGGACCCAGCCGATGGGCCCGGACGGCCGACCGCAGCTGCAGTTCAAGCAGCCGCGCGTCTCCCAGCCGCCCACCCACCTGGCCGACCTCACGCTGAAGGAACGGCAGGAGAAGGCCAAGGAGATCGGGCTGCCGGCGTTCCGCGCCAAGCAGCTCTCGGTGCACTACTTCGAGCACTACACCACCGATCCGGAGCAGATGACGGACCTGCCCAAGGACAAGCGGGAGGCGATCGCGGAGGCGTTCTTCCCGCCGCTGCTCACCGAGGTCCGGCGCATGGAGACCGACCGCGGGGACACCGTCAAGTTCCTGTGGCGGCTGTTCGACGGCGCTCTCGTGGAGTCCGTGCTGATGCGGTATCCCGGCCGCGTGACGCTGTGCGTGTCCAGCCAGGCCGGCTGCGGGATGAACTGCCCGTTCTGCGCCACGGGCCAGGCCGGGCTGACCCGCAACATGTCCACGGCGGAGATCGTGGAGCAGATCGTGCTGGCCAACCAGGTGATCGCCCAGGGCGGACTGGGCGGCAAGCGCAAGGATGGCGGGCACGACGCCGACCGCGTCACCAACGTCGTGTTCATGGGCATGGGTGAGCCCCTGGCCAACTACAAGCGCGTGATGGCCGCCGTGCACCGCATGGTGGACCCCTCGCCTGAGGGCCTGGGCATGTCCGCGCGGAACATCACGCTGTCCACCGTCGGCCTGGTGCCGGCCATCCGGAAGCTGGCCGAGGAGGGCGTGCCGCTGACGTTCGCGCTGTCCCTGCACGCGCCGGACGACGAGCTGCGCGACGAGCTGATCCCCGTGAACTCACGCTGGAAGGCGGACGAGGCGATCGACGCCGCGTACGACTACTTCGTGGCCACCGGGCGCCGGGTGTCCATCGAGTACGCGCTCATCAAGGACATGAATGACCACGCGTGGCGCGCCGACCTGCTGGCCAAGAAGCTCAACGCCCGGGGCAAGGGCTGGGTGCACGTGAACCCGATCCCGCTGAACCCGACGCCGGGCTCCATCTGGACCGCCTCGGAGAAGGACGTGACGCGCGAGTTCGTGGACCGGCTCAACGCCGCCGGCATCCCCACCACCCTGCGCGACACCCGCGGCAAGGAGATCGACGGCGCATGCGGCCAGCTGGCGGCCGAGGACGTCGACTGACCTGCCGAGGCCCCGCGCGCAGCGCCCACCGGCCCGTCCTCGGGCAAGCCGCGGGGCCGGCGTCGGGGAGCGCCGTCAGAAGCGGACGGTCTCGCTGTCGCCCGGCTCGGCGGTCCCGCCGGTGACCTTGGCCTTGACCAGCTCGACGGCGGTGGCCACCGCGCCCGGGGACTCCCAGAACTGGGCGGTCTGCACGTCCACGCGCACGAGCACGATCTGCGGATCCTCGGGGCTCGAGCCCTCACCGAAGAAGGCCTCGGTGGCCGGGTTCCAGAACTCCTTCTTGCGCGCGTCGTCGCGGACGAGCTGACCGTGGCCCGCGAGGGAGGCCCAGAAGTCCTTGTCCTGCACGGCGACGTTGACCGGGCGCTGCGGAGCGTCCGCGGCGACGTCGGAGGTGGCGCGCGTGAGGAACCAGAGCGTGCCGCCGTCCTCGGCCTGTTGCAGGCCCATCGGGCGGGTGACGAGCGTGCCGTCCCGCTCAGCGGTGGTCAGCATGCAGACGTTCACCTTCGCGAGCTTCTCGAGCAGACGGGCGCGGGGATCCTGGGTGCCCATGGCGTGACTCCTTCGTCGTCGGGTGCCGGCGCCCTGATGTGGCCACCGGCTCGTACCACCGACCCTAGGCACGGCCAGGCGGGTCCTGACCAGCGCTCAGCGGCGCACAGCCGCGGCGAGCCAGTCGACGGCGAGGGCGTAGCCCTGGACGCCCGCCCCGGCGATCACGACGTCGGCGACGGCGGAGACGTGCGAGTGGTGCCGGAACGCCTCGCGCCGGTGGACGTTGGAGATGTGCACCTCGGCGATCGGCCGGTCGACGGCGGCGAGGGCGTCGCGGATCGCGATGGAGGTGTGCGAGTACGCGGCGGGGTTGATGAGGACGCCAGCGTGGGAGGTGCGGGCCTCCTGGATCCAGTCGATGAGCTCGCCCTCGTGGTTGGACTGTCGGAAGTCCACGGTCAGCCCGTGCTCGGCCGCGCGGGCCTCGGTGAGCGCACGGACGTCGTCGAGGGTGGCCGTGCCGTAGACCTCGGGCTCGCGGGTGCCCAGCAGGTTCAGGTTGGGGCCGTTGAGCACGAGCAGGGGCAGGATGGGGGCGCCGGTCATGGGGCCAGTCTAGGTGTTGTGGGTCATGAGGTTCTTGCCACGGGGTACGGGCTGAGATGAGACGAGCGGGCCTCTCCGGGCGTGTCAGATGGTCTGTGTAAGCCGTACCGAGAGGAACGGTAAGAATCATGACCATGATCGACGAGAAGAACCCAGGCGAGCCCTCGGGCCAGGACCTGGTCGAGCAGCTGAAAGCCTCAGGGCAGCTTGATTCCCTATTCGCGCAGATCGACGCGGGCGGCGTCGAGCTCACCGGTGACGGCGGGTTCGTGCCCGCGCTGGTCAAGGCCGCGCTCGAGCGGGGCCTGCAGGCCGAGCTGACCAGCCATCTGGGCTACGAGAAGGGCTCGAGCGAGGCGCCGAAGCACGCCAACTCCCGCAACGGGACCACCCCGAAGACCGTGGAGTCCGAGGTCGGGCCGATCGAGCTGGACGTCC
>NZ_JAGXJK010000389.1:0-242 GCF_019091605.1 Micrococcus sp. GbtcB5 | reverse complement strand
GCACCCTCCCCAACGCCCGGACCGCGTACGTGGCGCTCCCCGCGCCCACCGCCGTCGTCGTGTGCGCGCTGCTGTGCCTGCGCTCCCGCCGCCTGAACCCGGTGGCGCTCGGCGCCGACGCCGCGACCAACCTGGGCCTGCGCCACCGGCGCGAGCTCATGGCGACGCTGCTGCTGGGCTCCGTGCTGATGGCCATGTGCACCGCGCTCGTGGGCCCGGTGCCGGTCCTCCGGGTCCTTGTG
>NZ_JAGXJK010000388.1:0-242 GCF_019091605.1 Micrococcus sp. GbtcB5 | reverse complement strand
TTAAATTTCAATACTGGGATGTCTGGATGATCCTTTTTAAAAGTATCCATTGCTGTTTCATAATCTTTTGTGAGCTGTAGTAAGTAATTTGGATCCATATTTTTTTCGAATTCTCTTCCGCGCTTTGCAATTCGTGCTTGTAATGTTTCCAAGCTAGCCGTTAAATAAACGATTACGTTTGGTACGGGCATATCTTGTGTAAGGATACGATAGATTTGCATGTACTTATCGTATTGAGAATC
>NZ_JAGXJK010000387.1:0-242 GCF_019091605.1 Micrococcus sp. GbtcB5 | reverse complement strand
TTCCAGGCCCGGACCCTGGCGGCCGCCGTCGCCGCCCCCCACCCCGACCCCCCAGAGTTCACGGCGCAGTCAGAACGGCTGCGCTGAGCCCACCCACGATTCCGAGGAGGAACCCCCATGACGAAGAAGATCTACGTGAGCGTCGGCAGCGTTGTGGCCGGGGCCGGCGGCTGGCTCGGCTCGTTCGTCGGCGAGGACTCCCTGGGTGACTTCTCCCGCGGTCTGTTCGCCGGCGAGGTGGG
>NZ_JAGXJK010000386.1:0-242 GCF_019091605.1 Micrococcus sp. GbtcB5 | reverse complement strand
CGGGCGCCCGCCCAGGCCGTGCGCGAGGTCGTCGCCGAGGGCGAGGGCGCCGAGTCCGGGGGCCACGTCGACGGCGGCGAGCAGCCCGACGGCGATCACGGGCGCCAGGGCGAGCGCCTCCCCGAGGTCGGCGCGCGCCACCGTGCCCACGGCCCAGAACCGGAGTCGGGCCTGGCCCGTGGGGGGGAGCACGAGCTGCGCCGTGGTGCCGGCGGGGCGGCCGGGGGGGATCGCGGCGCCGG
>NZ_JAGXJK010000385.1:0-242 GCF_019091605.1 Micrococcus sp. GbtcB5 | reverse complement strand
ACTTCGCCCTCTGGCAGGAGGAGATGGCCACCACGCAGGAGCAACTGAAGCAGACCGCCCCGGGCGTCGTGCCGAGCATCCAACACTACCTCGAGTTCCGGAACCGCTTCCACTTCGGCCACATCCCGAAGGCCCGCCCGCTGTTCATGCCGCTCAACTCGAAGTACGCGATCCGGGCCCTCACCTCCCTCCCCCAGGACGTGCGCCGCCACTTCTACTTCGACGTCATGGAGTCACTCGCC
>NZ_JAGXJK010000384.1:0-242 GCF_019091605.1 Micrococcus sp. GbtcB5 | reverse complement strand
CCGTCGACTTCGTCTCCCTCGAGGACCAGGCCGTGTCCTTCCGCGAGCGGGACACCATGGCCCAGGAGCGCGTGGCGCCGTCCCAGGTGCAGTCCTACCTGCTGGAGCGCCTGGTCAAGTGAGCGGGGACGTGACGGGAGCGGGCGGGGCCGCGGGGCACGACGGCGGCGGCGCGCTGTGCGACTCCGCCGCGGCCGCCGACGGGGGGATCGTGCTGCGTCCCTGGCGGCCCGGGGACGGCC
>NZ_JAGXJK010000383.1:0-242 GCF_019091605.1 Micrococcus sp. GbtcB5 | reverse complement strand
TAGCTGAGCGAGATCCCAAACTGGGAGCCGTCGCCCAGGAGGCGCTGGAACTGCTCTGCGCCGTGCGGGGTAGTGATCACCAGGATGTCGCTGATTCCGGCCAGGATCAGGGTGGACAGCGGGTAGTAGAACATCGGCTTGTCGTAGACCGGTACGAGCTGCTTCGAGATGCCATGGGTGATGGGGTGCAGCCGGGAGCCGGTGGCGCCGGCGAGGATGATGCCTTTCATACGTAACCTCGA
>NZ_JAGXJK010000382.1:0-242 GCF_019091605.1 Micrococcus sp. GbtcB5 | reverse complement strand
CCCGGCGACCGCGGCGGGGGGGCGGTACGCGGCGGAGTGCCGCGGCGTGCCGCCGAAGCGGTCGGCGCCCGGGAGAGCCGGCACGAACGGGCGGGTGAACGAGCCGGACGCGGAGACCACCGCGCGGGCGCTCAGGGCCGTGCCGTCCTCGTGCCGCAGGGTGAACGGCGGGGACGCGGCGGCGTCGTGCGGCACCGCCGCGGCACGCACGCCCCGGGGCACCGGCAGCCCGTAGCGGGCCT
>NZ_JAGXJK010000381.1:0-242 GCF_019091605.1 Micrococcus sp. GbtcB5 | reverse complement strand
CTGGTTCGCCGCGCAGGACGGCGCGCTGCCCGAGGGCGCACCCCCGGCCCCGCCCCGCTGGATCGACGCGCTCGCGGAGCTGAAGGTGCGCCGCGCGCCGGGCACCGCGTGCCAGAGCGGGCTCGCCGAACCGGGGATGGGCCTGCCGGGCGACCCGCACAACCCGGGCACGAAGGGCTGCGGGACGGTCATGCGCTCGGCCCCGTACGGGATGGTGCCGGGGCGCGAGGACCCGCACGTCG
>NZ_JAGXJK010000380.1:0-242 GCF_019091605.1 Micrococcus sp. GbtcB5 | reverse complement strand
GTTCAAGATCGCCCAGGTGCAGGTGCGCGTGGTGCGCGAGCAGCTCGCCGCGGGCGAGGGCATGGACCGCGTGATGGTGGACCGCGCCCTGGGGACCATCGACATCACGGCCTCCAACGCCCGCGACATGATCAAGGAGTCCCGGGCCGGCGGCGCCGAGGGCCCGGGGAGCGGGGCGGTGATCAGCTGATGACGGCGCTGCCCGAGAAGGACCCCGTCACCGGGAAGTACCCCGGGCCCGC
>NZ_JAGXJK010000038.1:0-13534 GCF_019091605.1 Micrococcus sp. GbtcB5 | reverse complement strand
CAGGGCCACCGCAGACGGCGCGGTGCCCGCGGCGGGCGCCCCGTCAGCCTCGACGCGGACGCCTACAAGGGCCGCAACGTCATCGAGCGTCAGTACGCTCACCTGAAGCAGTGGCGGGGTCTGGCGACCCGGTATGACAAGTACGCGATCATCTACAGGGCCGCTGTGGTCCTGAATGCTGTGCTCGCATGGTCAAAA
This sequence comes from Micrococcus sp. GbtcB5, assembly GCF_019091605.1. Taxonomy (NCBI): domain Bacteria; kingdom Bacillati; phylum Actinomycetota; class Actinomycetes; order Micrococcales; family Micrococcaceae; genus Micrococcus; species Micrococcus sp. GbtcB5. Next base: position 13,336 of record NZ_JAGXJK010000038.1, on the reverse strand, counting down.
CGATTGTCAGACATGCCCTAGGCCGCGGTCAGCACGGCGCCTGCGTGCGCGGGCACCAGCCCGTGGGCGGCGGCGTACTGGAAGCGCAGCATCTGGGCCAGGTGGGCCTGGGCTTGCATGAACGCGAGGACCTGAGCGGCGTCGGGCCGGTAGGCGGTGCCGTCGGCGGTCTGGGCGCGCACCATCTCGGGGCGGTCGTGGGCGACCCAGCGGGCCACCTCGGAATCTGTGGTCGGCAGGGACGTGGTCATCCGCCCTTGCCAGGACACCTGGATCATCAGGGACACCTCCACCCTTACGTTGATCTGACGTCAACATACTAGGTGGGCTGGCAGGTGGAGGGCAACAAGCTCTGGACGCGCGAAAGCGCCCCGCGAGGTTCCTGCGACTGTCAGATCAACGGGAAAGCGGGGCGCTTCTGGGGTCCAGTCTAGGCGACCAGCGCCGCCGGCGGGAAGGCGTCCGGGGTGTCGATGAACCGCCGCAGCACCTGGCAGCAGTGCCACCAATGGCAGGCTGCGGTGCTCGCATGCGCGCGCTCGCTGTCGGTCACCACCTCGCTGGCCTCGGCCAGGGCGGCCTCCAGGTGCTCGACCTCGATGCTCATGGCTCCTCCGATCCGCGGGTGTCCTTCACCGTGGATAAGGCCGTCGCGCGGCCGTGATGTCCCTTCTGGGCGCCAGGCAGAGCGAAGCCCTCCCGGCGCGGAGGGGGGATGGCCAGGAGGGCTTCTAAGTCGCAGGCCCTACGGGATGGGCTCACGTTCGACCTGTGCAAACCGTAGCAGGGGCAGTGGTGACGGGGGGAGGGTTGTGGATAAAGGTTGCGGGTGTATGGAATGACGCGTATGGTTTGACGTGTATCGCTAGACCTACGTGAGGTGATTCTGTCGCCTCCAGATTGAGAGAGCACCCCCATGACCACCTTCTACTACTCCGTCAACGAGATGGCTCGGCAAGCCGGCTTCACCTCGCCCTCCACCTGGACCCGCATCAAGAACGACCTGCGCGCCCCCGACGCCGTCATGGTCAGCAAGATCCAGGGCGCCGGCTGGACCCTGGACAGCTGGGAGGACGCCGCCAACAACGAGCTGCACACCCGTCGCGAGCCCCTGATGAAGGCCATCACCCGCCTGCGCCTCGAGGAGGAGGCCCTGCGTCAGGAGCACGGCGTGACCGACCAGGACGAGCCGGCCGACCAGAAGGCGGAGGGCTGAGCCATGAACGCTATCGAGCTGAAGTGCCGCCGAGAGGCCCTCGGTCTGTCCCGCGACGCCCTCGCCGACACCCTGGGTGTCGCGGAGAAGAGCATCACCCGCTGGGAGTTCGGCAAGAACCCGCCGCGGGACTGGTCCTGGATCGACTCGGCCATGACCCGCCTGGAGGACTACCGCGAGCGCCTCGTGGAGGAGCTGATCGCCGAGACCTTGCGCGTGCATGAGCAGGCCGGTGCCGCGCTGATGTTGACCTACGCTTCCCGCGGTTCCTTCTACAGGTGGTTGCCGGAGATGGAGGAGCCGGACATGGGTGATGGCATCGAGGTGATTCCCGTGGAGCTGCACCGGGCGGCCACCGCCGAGGCTGCGCGCCGGCTGCGGGTGAGCCATGGGCTGCACGCTGTGATTGAGGCTGTGCCCACTCCGCAGGAGCGTGAGGGGGCGGGCTCGTGAGCGTGCGTCGATGGGTCTCGAGCGTCGTCGCCGTGGTGGCTACTCTGGGTGTGGCTGGCGCCGTCGGGGGTGGACATGTGCAGGGGGTCCAGGTGCCAGAGGTGAAGCTTCCCAAGGTGGCGCTGCCCAGCGGAGTGGAGCTGCCCTCACTCGGCGACACGTCCCCGACGCCGGCGGCCGGACCGGTCGGGGGCCAGCTCGAGCAGCTGGCCCTGACCTCCGCGGCACCGGCCAGCGCCTACACGCGAGACGCGTTCGGCCAGCGCTGGGCGGACGTGGACCGCAACGGCTGTGACACCCGCAACGACGTGCTGCGGCGCGACCTGACACAGGTGCAGATCAAGCCCGGCACGCAGGGGTGCAAGGTGCTCTCCGGCCAGCTCGTGGACCCCTACAGCGGCGCTACGATCCCCTTCTCCTCCCAGGACTCCCAGGCCGTGCATATCGACCACACGGTCTCTCTTGCCGATGCCTGGGCCTCCGGGGCGTGGGCGTGGGACGAGTCCCAGCGCACGGCGTTCGCCAACGACCCGGCGAATCTGCTGGCCGTGGATGGGCCGGCGAACACCTCGAAGTCGGATGCGACCGCGGCGGACTGGCTGCCGGACACCGTTGCGGGCCGATGTGAGCTCGTGGAGCACCAGGTGGTGGTGAAGGCCAAGTGGGGGCTGAGCGTCACCGAGCGCGAGCGCGCGGCGATGCGCAGGGTGTTGTCCTCCTGCCCGGCTGGGTGAGCGAGGCCGTAACGTGTCCGGGGGGTGGGTGACCATGCCCCTGAACGGATGGACGATGCTGGCGCAGGTGGAGGTGCGAGCGATGACGACTACCACGGGTACCGACCTGGCCCCGAGGCTGCGCGCGTTCAAGCACCGCCTGGACCCCAACCCCGCCCAGGCCACCCTGCTGGCCCAGTACGCCGGTGCCGCGCGCGTGGCCTACAACATGCTCATCGCCCACAACCGGGCCGCCCTGGCCGCCGGTGCCGCCCGTCGCACCGAGCTGGCCGAGACCGGGCTGGCCGGCCCCGAGCTGGCCGCGCGCATGAAGGCCGAGCGCGCCGCCGACCCCACCCTCCGCGTGGCCAGCTACCAGTCGTACTCCACGGCCCACCTGACCCCGCTGATCCGCCGCCACCGCGAGGCCGCCGCCGCGATCGCCGCCGGCGCCGACCCGGCCGAAGCATGGACCGACGAGCGATACGCCGAGCCCTGGATGCATACCGTGCCCCGCCGCGTCCTGGTCTCCGGTCTCCAGAACGCCGCGAAGGCCACCGAGAACTGGATGGCCTCCGCCTCCGGCACGCGCGCCGGCGCGCGCGTCGGCCTGCCGCGGTTCAAGAAGAAGGGCCGGTCCCGGGACAGCTTCACCATCCCCGCCCCCGAGGTCATCGGCGCCGCGGGCACCCCCTACAAGCGCGGCGAGCCCCGCCGCGGGGTGATCACCGACCATCGGCACCTGCGCCTGGCCTCCCTGGGGACCATCCGCACCTACGACAAGACCAGCCGCCTGGTCCGCGCCTGCCGCCGCGGCGCCCAGATCCGGTCCATGACCATCTCCCAGGCCGGCGGACGGTGGTACGCCTCGATCCTCGTTGCCGATCCCACCCCCATCCGGACCGGGCCCAGCCGTCGCCAGCGCGCCAACGGCGCCGTCGGCGTGGACCTGGGCGTCAAGCACCTGGCCGCCCTCTCCACCGGCGAGGTCATCGACAACGGCCGCCCCGGTGCCCGCCAGGCCGCCCGCCTGACCCGCCTCCAGCGCGCCTACGCCCGCACCCAGCCCGGCTCGAACCGCCGCGAGCGCGTGCGCCGGCAGATCGCGGCACTCCAGCACGGGATCGCCCTACGTCGGGCGGGGCTGCTGCATCAGGTGTCCACGAGACTGGCGACGGACTTCGCGGTGGTCGCCCTGGAGGACCTGAACGTGGCGGGGATGACCCGTTCGGCCCGCGGGACGCTCGAGGCGCCGGGTAGGAACGTGGCCGCCAAGTCCGGGTTGAACCGGGCGATCCTGGATGCCGGGCTGGGGATGCTGCGCCGGCAGCTGGACTACAAGACCTCCTGGGCAGGGTCCCAGGTGAAGATGATCGACCGATTCGCGCCCTCCTCGAAGGCGTGCTCGCGCTGCGGGACAGTCAAATCCACGCTGTCCCTGGCCGAGCGGACCTTCGAGTGCGAGGCCTGCCACCTGGTGATCGACCGCGACGTGAACGCCGCGATCAACATCCGGGCGTGGGCTGTGCAGGAGGAGCGTGGAGCAGGGGTCGAGCTCGCCCGAGGCCGTCGGGAGAGTCGAAACGGACGTGGAGCTGCTGTCTCGGGCCCGCCATCTGGCGGGGCCGCGGGGCAGGGGCGTGGAAGCGTCAAGCCCGCACCCCAGGGTGTGGGCATGTCCAGCCGGGCAACTGGCTGGTCATCCCAACCCCCCTCAACCGAAGGGGAAAGCGCAGTGCGCGGAGCATCCGCCCTGGCCAGGTAGTGGAAGCCCCGCGCACGCAGGGATGAGCCGTACATGGTCTCTCCTTTTGTGGTCCGCATTGTGGAAGCCCCGCGCACGCAGGGATGAGCCCGACTGCCGAACTGATCGGCTCCACGCGCTGACGGAAGCCCCGCGCACGCAGGGATGAGCCCACCACCGTGTAGTGATGCACGTCGCGGGAGGGGGAAGCCCCGCGCACGCAGGGATGAGCCCACGGGCACGTCGTCAAAGTCGGTGAGCCCGTCGGAAGCTCCGCCCGCGCAGGGATGAGCCAGACTCCCAGGGGCATTCACGGCTCCTGGGTTGAGCTGTCGTAGGGATCTGGGCTGGTCCCCGGTCCTTCCTAGACGCCAGCCAGTGCTCGTGACAGCTGTGGGTGTCGTGGAGGTGCTGCGGGGACGTGTCGCGGTGTCCGCGGGATGCTCAGCTGGTGGGCTCGGGGACGGTGGCCTCGCACTGGACCATGGGCATGCCCTTGGGGTCGCCGGTCTGGGCGTCCAGGGGGGCGGTGGTGCCGTCGGCGATGATCTCGCAGTGCAGGTCGCCGGCGGCGGGCAGCTGCGGGACGTTGGCGATCACCTGGATCTTTTCACCGGGCTTGGCCTGGGTGTGCAGGGTCAGGGGGGTGGTGCCGGCGGGCTCGGCGGGGATGGTCTCTTTGGTGTGGGTGTCCGCGCCGGTGCCGCCCACGAAGAGGTTCACGCCGCCGCGGGCTGCCGTGGTGGTGGTGCCGTCGCGGGGGATCCACTGGATGCGGATCTGCACGTCCACGGGCTTGGCGGGGGCCGAGCTGGAGGGACGTGTCGTGGGGGTGGCCGAGCTGGCGGCCGCAGTGGGTGCCGTGGTGCTGCTCGCGGCTGCCGTGGGGGCCGCGCTCGCGCTCGTCGACGGGGCAGGAGCAGGTGTGGCGGTGCACCCCTGGAGGGCGAGGCCGGCCAGGGCCAGGGGGAGCAGGATCAGGGGGCGGGTGCGCATCAGGGGGTCTCCTTCGGTGCGGGGCGGATCAGGCGTCCAGGATGGTGATGGTGGCCCCGGGCTCCAAGCGCTCGAGGTCGGCCGCGGTGAGGACCGCGAGGTTGTGCTCCAGGCTCGCCTCGCGGACGTCGCCGGTGTCGGGGAGGCGGCAGGCGCGGTGCAGGGACTGCTCCAGCGCGGTGATCGCGGACGGGTCGGCGTGGCGGACGTGGCGGATCAGGCCGCCGACGGTGCCCTCGAAGGACTCGTCGGAGCCGTGGGGGGTGATCAGGATGCGGGAGCGGGCGTTCAGGGGCATGGGGTCTCCTGGGGGCGTGGAGGTCGTGATGGTCATCCTGCCCGCCCTCCCGCCGGTGTGGCGGGAGGGCGGGGGAGGATCAGCGGATCACCAGGACGGGGCCGGTGATGATCTCGCGGGCGTCGAAGCCGGCGTCGTGGATCATCTCGGTGGCCGTGGAGTTGAACGGGCGGGAGGAACTGTGGCGGGCGTCGGCCCAGAGCGACCAGTCGCCGTCCATGCCGTCGTAGTCGCCGGGGTTGTAGACCTCAGCGGTGGCGCCCAGCAGGCGGTCGACGTCGGCGGGGATGGTGTGGAGCTCGACGTCGGCGGTGGTGCCGTCGGGGTGGATCATCATGGCCTTGGTCATCGGAGTCCCTTTCGTCGGGGGTGCGGGGGTCCGGGTGACCCCTGCTGATGTGTATAACCATACACGCGCAAGATTGACGGCGCAACAGGGGCGTGGGATTCGTGGGTGGCCCCGGCGCGGCCGGGGCGGGCGGGCCGCGGGGCCCGCCCGCCCGTGGGGCTCAGTCGTCGAGGCCGAGCCGCTCGCGCAGAGCCTTGGTGGGGGGCAGGTAGGTCTCCCCGTCGTCGGCCAGGTCGCCGGTGATCAGCACCGGGCCGACGATGACGTCGTCCGGGGCGAGGATGGTCAGCTCGTGGACGATCCGGTGACCCTTGGAGTTGACCGGCAGGCCGGCGATCTTGCCCTCCTCGTTGAGCCAGATGGTGTGGTCGCCATCGTCGGAGGACAGGGCCTCCACGTAGCCGCCGACGTGCTGCTGGAAGTCCTCCAGGCCGTTGACCTGCTCCTCGGTGACGTCGCCGGTGGGGGTGATCAGGATTGCGTTGGCCATGATGGCTGTCCCTTCTATGGGGTGCGGGGATCCGGGTGATCCCTGCTGATGTGTCTAACCATACACATATGCGGGCGTATGTGCAACACCCTGCATCGCATCAGCCGCCGGCTGTGCCACGGATGCAGCCGGCCCCGCATCTCCGCGACACGTCCCCGGCGTGCCGCGAGCGCGGGGCCAGGGTGGGCCCCGCGCTCGCGGGCGGGGGGGGGTCAGCCCAGGGCGGTACCGAGCTCGTGGTGGGCGACCTTGTCCAGGGCCGCGACCAGCTCGGGGTGCAGCTGGGTGATTCTCCACAATTCCATGTCTGACATGGAGTGATTCACACGCGCCCCGCCATGTGACAGCTATGTGACAGATCCTGCGAGCCCGCCCAGCGCTACCCGTAGCACGCCCCCTCGCCGCCACACGGTGGCTAGCCCCCTTCGTCCCGCCTGCCCTCTCCCGCCAGAGTCGCCAGCCGACGCGTTGGCAACTACCGCTCTACCGCAGGGCAGGTTGTCATCACCTTATGGGTTATCCCGGTGCCCCCGCCCCTTACCCGCCCGCCGGAGCTTTACTAGGCTCCTGCTATGACATCCACCACTCCGGAGAGCGCCGACAAACCCCCCTTACCTGACGTGCTGTCCTTCGACGACTTCGCCATGGACTGCTACTTAGATGAGATTCAGCGCCATGTCGGCCGAGCGTTGAATGCTGCGCGGTTGATGGACAAGGCCATAGCGATGCGCCGGAGCCTGGGTTTCAACGTTCCACCTTCGCCTAGTAGCAACGCCGAGGGGCAACGTCTTCACGAAAAAGCCTTCGATCATGCTGAAACCGTGGTTAGCGAAACGGCCATGGTTGCCCAGCTGATTTGGCCAAAGACTAAGAATGGGCAGATGGGTCCGGGTGAGACTAGGCCCGAACGCGATCAGCGGATGAAGTTCGCCGAAGGGAGAGGGGCAGCGATTCGAGAAGCCCTCTCTGTCCCAGAGGACAGCCCGATCCGCTCGCGAGCGCTACGCAACAGCATCGAACATTTCGATGAGCGACTGGACAGGCTCATGATGTATCCCCCTCGGATCATCCTCCGCAACAACATCGGGTCTAAAGACATGATCACCGGGATTGAAGGGCTCGAAGAAATGCACTTGCACCACTTCAACCCAGAGGACGGCCAGTACACAATCCTTGGCGAGTCCGTCTCTCTCCCTGACGTCACACGGGCTCTTCAGGCACTCGACCGCCAGGTAGTAGCGGCGAAGGAACGTCTAGCAGCTCGGCACTGGTCCGCGACGCGTAGGCCTTGGGACCCTGGGGGCCCGCACCTGTAGGCGCGAGGCCCCCAGCCCGGGACCAGGGCTAACCGCTCACGGTCCATCCCCCATCCCCAGCTGTGCGAGCGTGGGCAGCTCGTCGACCAGACTGGCCAAGTGGGCCCGCCGCCTGGTCTCGCCAGCTCTGCCGACGCGCCCGACGCGGTGAGGGGGGCACGCCTGTCCGGGCCAATCCTGATGTGTCTCCTGAAGTGTCTCCTTGGGGGGACTCCCAGAGTCCCCCCGTGCGGGACTCTGGGAGTCCCCCGTTCCAGACTCTGCGAGTCCCCCACCCGATGGGCTCGGCCGGTTGTCTACGGCTCTGGGATCAGCGCGGGGAACCCGTCGCCAGGTGACCGCCCTTCCCTCCCCGACCGGCTCGAACTGGTATAGCGGGTCCTGGTTCAGGGCGCACTCGGCGCGCACGCGCGGGCGGGCCTGTCCACTAGATGTGATGTCCAGGGAGGTTATTGAGCCTGGTGGCAGGCGCGGCACCGATCGCGGAGTGGACGCGATGATGATTGTAGAAGTGCAGCCATCCAGGCAACGCGGCCCTGCGCTCCGTCTCTGAGCTATAGAACCGGGCGTAGGCCCACCCGTCAGCGAGCGTGCGATGGAACCGCTCAATCTTCCCGTTCGTCTGCGGCCGGTAGGGCCGAGTCCGCTTGGGCTTGATCCCGAGCTCGGTACAGGCATCACGCCAGGCATGCGAGCGGTAGGCCGAGCCGTTGTCCGAGAGCACCCGCTCCACCTCCACGCCCAGGCGCGCGAAGTGGGCGACCGCGCGGCGCAACACCGCGATGGCCGTCTGGCTGCGTTCATCGGAGTGCATCTCGACATAGGCGAAGCGGGAGTGATCATCGATCACGGTGTGCAGAAAGCCCACCCCGAGCCGGGGCTGGTATCGGGCATCACGGGTTCCTTCGCGGTCCGAGGTCGCCGCGCGGTGCTTCATGCCCTGCTGGCGCCCGACGAATCGGTGTCCGCCCCCGTCGGGGATGCGCCCGAACTTGGTGACGTCGACGTGGATCAGCGAACCGGGGTGGGGGTGCTCGTAGCGGCGGATCGGCTCGCCGGTGACCCGGTCCAGACGGGCGAGGCGGTTGATCCGGCAGCGCACGAGCACGGCATGGACGGTGGAGGCCGGCATCCCGAGTTCTCCAGCGATCTGTGCCGGCCCCAGGCGTCGGCGCCATCGGGCGGCCACGATCTGTTTCACCACCGCCGGCGGTGTTCTGGTCGGCATCGTGGACGGCCGGCTGGACCGGTCTGCCATCCCTGCAGGTCCCTCGGCCCGGAAGCGTGTGGCCCATTTGCGTGCGGTGGGTGGGGAGACCATGAACATCTTGGCCGCGGTGGCGACCGGCCAGTGCTCCTCGACGATGAGCTTGGCCAGGCGTAGGCGGGCGCGAGGGGTCAGGGCGGCGTTAGCGTGGGACATGAAGGCCTTCTGTTCGCGTGAGCGGTTTCTCGACAACTCCACTCTCGCAACAGGAGGCCTTCGCCTGTCAGCTATTCACGCAACAACGTCCCTGGACATCACAACTAGATGTGATGACGCCCTTCCGAACCAGCTTGGTGATGACACGTTGCGTCTGCCGACGGACGGATTCAGGGTCAGCCCCGGGCTTCCAGTACCCCAGCGCCGCCGCGAGCGCTTCCCATCCGCCGTAGTACAGCGGGGGTGCCCCGTCGTCACGGGCGGTGAGCGCCATGCGGACCGCGGCATTCATGTCCCCCGGGGTCAGGTGCTGGGACCACTCGGCATAGAGGGTCAAGGCTAGTCGCGCCCCCACGGCTCACCACCCCCCGCGGCCGGGCCGCCACCGAACCCGCGTGCCCGCAGGTCCGCCGCGGCCGCCCGGTAGTCCCCGCCATGATGCAGCAGCGCATATGCCTGAAACGGACTGTAGGGACGGCCCGGCTGAAACGGGGCCGCAGATGTGCTGAACACGAACAGTCGGTCCGCCTCGGAAGCGTGGCCCGTGGTCGCAGAGTGCCCCGGGGACCGCTTGCCAGGGTGCGCCCATCGGCGCTCGTGGCCATGCGTGGAGGGGCCGGTGCTGACGTCGAGGGCGCGGGCGCCGGCGCGGGAGGTGTGGGTGCCATCGGAGCCGGTCAGCTCCAGGCACTGCTGACGGGCGCGCGCGGCGGCGGCGGGGGCCGCGAGGGCGTGGGCCTGGCGGCGCTGGTCCTCCAGAGTGGCCACGGCCTGGCGGCGCCGGGCGCGGTCGTCGCAGTCCTCGCCCCACGGGTCGGGCTGGCACATCACGTCGCCGCACTCCGGGCAGGGCTCGAAGGCGGAGGGCAGGGAGTCGAGGTCGAGAAGGTGGTGCTCAGGCATCGGAGGTGCCTCCTTGGTCGGGGTGCCGGGGGCCTCATGCCCCCCGCTACGTGTCCAACCATACACATACAACGGCGCGCGCACAACACCACCCGCGAGCGCAGGTCCACGCGCCCGTGGTCGTGACGCGGAGGGGACGGGGACGTGCCGCGATCCAGGGGAGCCGGCAGCAGCTCGATGCAGCCGGCAGCTCAGCTTCACGACACGTCCCCGGGATGCCGCGAGCGCGGGGTCCTCCCGCGCTCGCGGCCTGCCGGTCAGGCGGTGGGCAGGGCGGCCAGGCTGTCGCGGTCGGCCAGGGTGGCGGCCTCGCGGGCGGCCGGCGTGTAGCCGTCCAGGGGGGGCGACGTAGGCGCGTCCGTGTGCCCAGGTGCCGATGCTCCAGCCGATCAGGTCCAGTGCGCCGGGCACGCCGTGGATCCGCTGGCGCAGGTAGCGGGTGCCGTGGAGGCGGCCGCCGCCGCTCAGCACGTCCATCAGCAGCCCGGGCAGGCCCAGGGTCGCGGGCAGGGCGGGCAGCTCGACGTCGGGGCCGGGGGCCTGGGGGATGGCGGGAGTGGGCACGCCGGGGGCGGCGAGGTTGGCGAACGTCCAGCGCTCGCGGCCGCCGACGACGTCGACGTGGACGCGGTCGGCGGTGGCGGTGACGTTGACGGGGGTCTCGGGCAGGGGGAGCGCGTCCAGGTGGCGCATCAGCTGGGAGACGTCCAGGGCGCACAGCGCCACCGGCGGCAGGCCCGCGAGCGCGGCGGGGGCCGGGCGGTCGGAGTCGGCGTAGGCGCAGGCGTAGGCGTCCTCGTGGGTGCTGATCACGCGCAGGGCGTTCTCCGGGAGCACCTCCAGGTGGACGGGGCCGCGGTGGGGGGAGACGCGGGCGGCGAGGGAGCCGGCGCGCAGGGCTGCGCGCAGGGAGCCGGCGGAATAGATGTGCTTGGACATGGGGGCCTCCTTGCCCGTCGGGGTGCCGGGGGCCTCGTGCCCCCCGCGACGTGTCCAACCATACACATACACCGGCGCGTGCACAACACCATCCGCGAGCGCGGGCCGGCGCGCCATCGGTCGTGTCACAGGAAGGGCGGGGACGTGTCGCGGTCCCCGGGAGCCGGCAGCAGCTCGATGCAGCCGGCAGCTCATCTCCACGACACGTCCCCACGCGGCAGCGGGCGCGGGACCCGCCCGCGCTCGCGGCCAGGGGTGACAACGGGGGCGGCGCGTGCGCGCCGCCCCCGTTGTGCTCAGCCGCCGTACACCTCGGCGGCGGGCATGCAGTAGGGGCCGCCGTCTCCGTGCCACTGGTCGGAGAGGGTGTAGACGGTGCGCCCGCGCATGCCGTTGTGGGCCACCGAGTAGGTCCCACGGCTGGGGTCGATCGCGGTCACGGTCCCGTCGGCGTAGCTGATGCAGTGGCCCAGCTGGATGCGGTCGACGATGACCACCTCCTGGCCGATGTGCACGTTCTGGGAGGTGCAGATGGTGGTCTGGTCGGTGTCCATGTCGGGCCTCCTGGCCGCTCGGGGTGCCGGGGGCCTCATGCCCCCCGCTACGTGTATAACCATACACGCGCGCGGCCGAGCGGTCAACAGCGATTTATACAGCGCCCGCCCACGCGTGGGCCGGGCTACGCTGGCGGGCGTGCACCGTCGGGGCACCGTCTCCACGGACGCCGGGGGGCCAGCGTTACGCGCTGGCCCCCCGGTCACGCTCAGCGGCCCTCAGCGGCCCGCGTGTGCTTGCCCCAGGCCCACGCCGGGTCGGTGGCCACGACGGCCACGGGCGTGGCCCGCGTCATCCGGCGCACGGCGCGCACGTGCGGGTGGTGCGGGGCGCCTCGCTCGGCGAGGTTCAGGCGGCCATCGGCCACCGCTCCTGCGCCTCGGATCCAGGCCACGTAGGCCAGCACCGCCAGCGCCCCGGCGCAGGCGTGGCCCGGACCGAGGGCCACGGCGGCGTTGAGCACCGTCTCGGCCTCCACGCTCGCCTTCCAGCGCAGACCGTGCGGGAACTCGCCCCGGGCGAAGTCCACCGCCTCCAGCCGGATCGGGGCCGTGCAGGCCACCAGCGCCGCGATCAGATACTCCGGGTCACGGTGGTTCAGGGTGGCCAGCACGACGGCGGCGGCCCCGGCGTCGTTCTGATCCTTCAGCAGGCGGTTGATGCCCTCGATCAGCGCCGGAGCGTCCGCGTGCATGTCCGTCAGCGTGGCCGCGTGAGCCGCCACGGCCTCCGTCAGGGCGTCCGACTCGCTCGGGGTGGCGGTGGGGTACTCGGCCCGCGCACCGTCGAGCAGGGCCAGGTGCAGGCCCAGCGTGGAGGTGCCCGGGGCGTAGGCCACGGCCTCGCCCGTGCCCAGGTTGGTGCACATGCGCCCGTCCACGTGGATCAGCCCCTCCACGCTCAGACCGTGGCCGGTCAGGATGGACTCCAGCTCGAGCCAGCGCAGGGCGCGGTCCTCCGGGCCGTAGCCGATCAGGAAGACGCGCGTGCAGTTGGCGCGGCGCATGCTGGCGGCGATCACTCCGGCCATGGTGGCGGGGGCGGCGACATCGTCAAGGCGCATCACCGGCCCCAGCCGCGAGCCCTTCAGGCCGATGGCCACCACGGAATCCGCGGGGGTGGACGGCAGGGCGGCGGCGGCGTAGTCGGTCAGATCAAGCGGGGTGCGGGCGGTCAGAGCATCCATCGTGTCCTCCTAGAGGGGTGCGGGGGGCCTGGTGCCTCCTGCTGAGTCAAACCATACACAATAAAATCCGGGACTGCAACGTTGAGTATGGCGGTGATATGGCGAACGTATGGCATGGCCCTGCCCCGCCTCGCGGCGGGGCAGGGAGTCGGAATCAGCGAGGATCGGAGGCCGGAGCGCGCCAGGCCGAGCGCGCGGCACGTGTTGTGCCGAGCACCAGGCGCGCGGTGACACGCGCGGCGGTGGTGAGCATCAGGGCGAGCACCAGCGCACACCACAGGGCGAAGGCGATCAGGGCCGGCGTGGACAGCGCGGGCACGTACACCGGTGCCAGCCCCCCGAACGCGGCGACGAAGATCAGGACGGAGCCGACGCACAAGGCGTGCCGGGCGACGAGCGCGCAGCGGTCGAGTCGGGCCGTCAGGGTGGCACGGGTGGTGGGGCGACGGGTGCCAGCACGTTTCACGGTGTCCTCCTTGAGGGTGCAGGGGGCCGGGCGTTTCCCGCTGAGTCAAACCATACACGTTTTGTGGTGTGGACGCAATCGGTTGTGTGGTGTTGTTTGTGGTGGGGATGTGGTGGTGCGCTGGCGGTGTTATGGCATGGGCGGGGGGTGGGGCTGCGCGGGGTGCCGGCCCGCCGGCCCGCCGGCCCGGCCCCTCGGCTCCCTGGCCCGGGGTGTGGGCGTCTGAGGGCCGTTCGGGGTGCGGGTGGGCTTGTGGGGGTGCAGGGGTGGGAACGGGGCGCAGGCGGGC
>NZ_JAGXJK010000379.1:0-242 GCF_019091605.1 Micrococcus sp. GbtcB5 | reverse complement strand
ACCTCCGTGACCGTCGCCGCCCACGTGGAGCAGCGCTCCGGGGCGCCGAGCGCTCCGCTGGGAGCGGAGGCGACCAAGTGCCTGTCCCTGCTGGAGCAGGCGACCGCCTCGCCGACGTCCTCTGCCTCGCCGTCGCCGTCCCCGTCCGCGGCCCGTCCGTCTCCGGCGGCCGCGGCCACCACCACGCCGGGCCCCTACACCCTGCGGTACTACCAAGTGGCCGTCCACGAGCAGGCCCCCGG
>NZ_JAGXJK010000378.1:0-242 GCF_019091605.1 Micrococcus sp. GbtcB5 | reverse complement strand
GGGCGACGCCGTCAAGCACGCCGCCGAGCAGGCGAACCCCGAGGTGGACCACGGCGTGACCAACCCCGGCGGCCTGCGCTCCGAGCTGCTGACGGACCGCTTCACCGACGGCGGCGCGTCCCCGGCCAAGCCGGCCGACCTCGTCGGTCGCCTCACCCTGGGCGAGCTGCTCGACATGGCGCCGTCCGGCAACACCATCACCTACTTCGACATCCCGGGCACCTCCATCAAGCTGGCCCTGG
>NZ_JAGXJK010000377.1:0-242 GCF_019091605.1 Micrococcus sp. GbtcB5 | reverse complement strand
CTCACCCGGAACTCGGCTGCCACGTGTGCCTGCGGGATCCCGTCGTGCAGGTGGCGTTGGACCATCCTGAGACGGCCGGTCGGGGTCAGGGGTGCGTTAGCGTGAGTCATGAGCGGGTCTTTTCGGGCAGGTGGGTTGTTGAGGAACTTCCATCCTGCGGGAGAGGCGGGCGTGTCAACTTGTCTGTGTAAGCGGGGTGGTCACAGGTAGGGGTTGATCCGGTCGGGGTAGGCCGCGGCGAG
>NZ_JAGXJK010000376.1:0-243 GCF_019091605.1 Micrococcus sp. GbtcB5 | reverse complement strand
AGAGGAAATGAGCGAGCCAATTATCGCGAAATTAATAGAGCGTTACAACGACAAAGAAAAGCTTCTGCCAGAAGAGCAAATGCGTGAGAATGAAAAAGATGCTGTATTCCGAGTAGTAGATACGAAACGGACAGAGCATATTGATGCGATGGATCACCTTCGTGAAGGTATTCATTTACGTGCCTACGGTCAAATTGATCCACTTCGTGAGTATCAAATGGAAGGATTCGCAATGTTCGAATC
>NZ_JAGXJK010000375.1:0-243 GCF_019091605.1 Micrococcus sp. GbtcB5 | reverse complement strand
CGCATCGACCCCACCGACGGGGACCCCTCCCTCTCCTTCTCCACGGACATGCTGGCCGGCGTGCTGCGCCATCTGGCCGTCGTGATGGACGCGGCCGCCCTGCTGCCGGCGGAGGAGTTCTACGCCGTGGTGGGGCGGGTCCTCGCCGTGAACACGGCCCTGGGGCTCGCGGGTGTGGAGCGCCTCGGCCTGGTCGCGGCGGACTTCGCGCACTCGTGCCTGAGCCGCCGGCAGGTGCGGGAC
>NZ_JAGXJK010000374.1:0-243 GCF_019091605.1 Micrococcus sp. GbtcB5 | reverse complement strand
CCCCCGAGCCCGCCCGTCGGGGCGCCCACGGCCACGGCGGCCTGCCCCGGCGGACCCGCGGCGGGCCCGCGGGGCCGGCGGGTGGCGGCGGCCGGCGGCCGGTGGCCGGTGGCCGGTGGCGGCCGACGTCGGCGGGTCAGCCGGCCAGCCAGGCCGCGAGCGCCGCGGGGCACGCGTGGGCCGCCTCGCGGGGCACGTGCTCGGCGTCCGGGTGGGGCCGGGGGGGGTCGCCGGGGCCGGCGG
>NZ_JAGXJK010000373.1:0-243 GCF_019091605.1 Micrococcus sp. GbtcB5 | reverse complement strand
CGGACAAGGAGGACGCACGGTGTACGCCGCCGTACTCACCGATTTCCTCGGGGAGGCCTGGGACGCGTTCCTGCACACACCGCTGTTCGGCACCGCGCTGACCCTCGCCGTCGCCGTGCCCTCCCGCCGTCTGTGGCTCGCCGCCCGGCCGCCCGCCCTGCCCCCGCCCGTGCTCGTGACGCTCGTGCTGGTGGCCGCATTCCTGGCCCTGACCGGCATCGACTACGAGACCTACATGACCGG
>NZ_JAGXJK010000372.1:0-243 GCF_019091605.1 Micrococcus sp. GbtcB5 | reverse complement strand
AAATTTAGTGCAATCTATTTTTTCTAGTGTTCTATCAGCGATAAGTTCACTAGTGAGCTCGATTTTTTCCGGTATAGGTTCGGTCATTTCGTCAACGA
Source organism: Micrococcus sp. GbtcB5 (assembly GCF_019091605.1). Lineage (NCBI taxonomy): Bacteria > Bacillati > Actinomycetota > Actinomycetes > Micrococcales > Micrococcaceae > Micrococcus > Micrococcus sp. GbtcB5. The sequence continues at coordinate 145 of NZ_JAGXJK010000372.1, read as the reverse complement.
TGTCGGCAGCAGGTAACATAATTTCTTCAATTTGGAATGCAGCAAGTTCAGCTACATCCAGTATTGTAAATTCGGTATGTTACAGAGTATCCCAAATTTTTAATAACGTAAATTATTTCCGTAGCGGAAATGCTTTAGGGAGTAT
>NZ_JAGXJK010000371.1:0-243 GCF_019091605.1 Micrococcus sp. GbtcB5 | reverse complement strand
AACTACAAGAAAGAGCATTACAACTATTACAAGAGCGCGGTGTAACAATTGACGATATTGCTGAACTTGTTCATTTTCTTCAAAAAAAATATCATCCAAATTTAGAGATGTCAGAATGCCGTTATAACGTTGAGCGTGTATTATCAAAACGTGAAGTACAAAACGCACTGATTACTGGTATCGAACTCGATGTCCTTGCTGAAAAAGGAATGTTAAGTGAGCCGTTACAAGATATCGTAAAAC
>NZ_JAGXJK010000370.1:0-243 GCF_019091605.1 Micrococcus sp. GbtcB5 | reverse complement strand
ACCTGGACACTCGTTCCCGCAGATCGGGACGCGCACGACTGGCTCGCCGTCCGCCGTGCCCTCGACCCTGCCGAGGAGAAGGCCCTGGTCAGGACCGCGCAGCACCTCCTGCTCGCACGACGGCTCCGCAACGCGCGGCGCGCCACCGAGCTCGAGGCGGGCGCCGGCCTGCTGGCCGAACTCGTCGACGATTCCGCCGGTGGAATCGTGCGACGGCGTCGGGCGCCCGCCGGGGTCGGGCTG
>NZ_JAGXJK010000037.1:0-13547 GCF_019091605.1 Micrococcus sp. GbtcB5 | reverse complement strand
GTCGGAGAGCATCTGGAACCGGGACATGTCCCCAGGGTCTCAGCTGACTCGTGCATCTATTCTCAGACACGCCCTAGGCGCGGCCACGTACGCAGACGAGTTGCGGCTTCTGACGGAGTTCCGCCGCCTCACCCGGGGCCGGGGTAGTGCCGTGGTGGGCGTGGGTGAGGAGTCGATCCTCCTGAATGCCGCGGCGGAGCGGTTGGTGCGGTGTCTCGACGGATCGGAGCTGCGGGCCCTGGCGGTGCGAGCGCGGCGGGGGGAGCTCGACGGTGGCGATGTGGGCGTGGCGGGGGGCTTCAGCGTCGCGGACGTGTCCGAGGCGTCTGGCATGACCCTGATGCGGTTGGAGAGGGCCGCGACGGAAACCACGCCGCGTCCCACGCCGGGGGCGGGGCGCGGGACCTGGGCTCCGGCCGTCGAAGCGGCCCGCGAGGCACGGGGCTCGGTGAGCGTGATCGGGGAGCCCGGCTCCGGCCGCACGGCGGCCGCCCGGAGGATCGCTGGCCCCGACGCCGTCATACTCGAGGTCGGCCGCGCCCAGACCCCCGAGGACACGACCTGGCTACGGGGGCTCGAGGCCCTCGTGCGGCGGCCCGGCCCGCCGGTGGTGGTTGACGACGTCGACGCGCTGGAACCTCGGCTCTTGCCAGGACTGAGACGAGCCCTCCGACAGGGGCGGTGCCGGATTGTCATGACCGCCCAGGTGCAGCCGACGACCGATGTCTCGGCCGTGCTCGCGTTGACGGAGCATCGCGTCCAGCTCTCGCCGCTGCGCCGTCGGCTCGCCGAGTTCCCGGCGTTGCTGGCGGCTATGGCGGCCCAGGTGCACGGCGCCTCGGCGCCGATGTTCTCCCCGGAGGCCGTGCGCGTCCTGGCGCAGCAGCACTGGCCGGGCAACCTGGTCGAGCTGGAGTACGTCGTGGGCCGTGTTGGGCGGAGGGCTGGGGGCGGCCGTGTGACGGTGGCTGAGCTGCCCGCATCACACCGTGGGGAAGGGACTGTCCCCCTCCTGGGCCTCGAACGGGCCGAGCGGGAGGCGATCATCGACGCATTGGAGTCGGCCGGCGGCAATAAGGTGCGGGCCGCCGCCGCGCTCGGGGTGAGCCGGGCGACGCTCTACCGCCGCCTGCGCACCCTGCGCATCACGCAGGAAGGCTGAGCGGGGCCAGCCGGGTGCCGGGCTGGACGCGCGGCGGGGTGGTCCCGCGCCGGGCCGACGTTCTCTACGCGGGTCGTCCTTATTCCGGACGGCCCGCGCAAGGAGCATCGGTCGCGCGGATTCAGCGCTCAGCCGTCCTCGGCCCGAGATGTCGCGCGGCCGGCACGACGGCGGCCAGCGAGACCACCGCCAGGACCTGCCACCCCGCGAGCGCCCAGCCGACCCCGAGCGTCGCCCCGAGCGCACCTCCCGCGAGGGTCGCCAGCGGCACGGAGCCCCGGGTGAGGGTGCGGCGCATCGCGGTGACCCGCCCGAGCGTGCCCTCGGGGCAGGCGCGGGCGGTCACGGCAGCCTGGGTGATGTTCCCGAGCAGGACCATGAACCCCCAGAGGGCGGCGCCGGCCAGCAGCCACGGCCCGGCATGAGCGCGGTCGGCGTAGGCCAGCAGGTGCAGCCCCACGGCCACGGCGCAGCCGACCGAGCCGAGGAGGATGCACCGGCGCTCGCCCAGGCGGTCGATGGCCCGGCCCGCCAGGGACGAGGCCGTCAGTGCCCCGACCGCGCCCGCGGTGATCTGGATGCCCAGGAACTCCGGCCCGAGCCGCAGGTCGGTCAGGATCCAGACCGCCTCGACCGGGGCGAAGAGGGCCATGCCCACATTGGCGGCCACCGACCCCATCGTCAGCAGCCACAGGACCGGGGTGCGCCGCAGGACCGTCCACCCCTCCGCGGCGTCCTTCCCGAACCGGGCCCAGCGGGAGAGGACGTCCGCGACGCCGGGGTCCCCGTCGTCGTCCGGGACGTCCGCCGCGGCGGAGGGCCGCAACCGCACCCGGAGCGCGACGATCGCCGCCGCGAAGAGGAACGCCGTCGCGATGCCGAGCACGGGCCCTGCGCCCAGCGACCCGACGAGGACGCCCGCCGCGGCGGGCACGATCAACACGAGGGCGGCGTCGGCGGACTCGAGCCGCGCCGTCAGGCGGGCGACGGCGGTGGCCGGCACGACGCGCGGCACGAGCGCGGTCTGGGTGGTCTCGGCCAGCACCGTGAGCACGCCCAGCAGGGTCATGACGGCGGCGAGGTGACCGAACGTGAGCGCGTCGAGCGCCCACGCCGCGACGAGCGAGCCGAGCACCGCCGCCTTGGCGAGGCCGGTGGCCGCGAGCAGCCGCGGGCTGAGGTGTCGGTCCACCACGATGCCGAGGGGCACGCCGAGTAGGAGGAATCCCAACCCGGAGAGCGTCATCAGCACGCCCATGCCGTCGGCGCCCACGCCGAGCAGGAGCACCGCCAGGACGTCCAGGGCGACGTCCGTGGCGGACCGGCCACCCGCGTCGAGGGCGTTGGAGGCGACCAGCCACCGCGCCCGTCCTTCCGGCAGCGGGGGCGTCCCAGTGTCAGAGCCGCGGGGGGCAGGCGTCTGGCGACGCGGGTCCGTGCTCACCGCCACACGTGGAGCAGGTAGCCGTAGCTCAGTGATGTCGCTGCGGGGTGCTCGGCGAGCCACGCGTCGGCGACCCCTCGCTCGAACTCCAGCCGCAGGACGGCCTCGAGGTCGGCGCGGGAGTCGAAGGTCCACGAGCTCATGACCTCGCGGGTCTCGGCCCCGATGCCGGCCCACCACTCGCGGGCGTACGTGTCCTGGCCCTGCGCCGCGGCGTTCGTGCTCGCCCGCAGCAGCTCGGCGAACTGGCCGCGCTCGGTGTCGTTGTCGATCACCACGAGCGCGCCGCCGGGCCGCAGCACCCGGGTGACCTCGTCCAGGCCGGGCCGGACGTCCCAGCGCGGGTGCGGGAAGAAGTACGCGAACCGGGCGTGCACGACGTCGACGCTCGCCTCCGGCAGCGGGATCTGCTCGGCCGAGCCGTAGAGCACGCGCGCCCCGCCGGGGCGGGCGCGGGCGGCCCCCAGCAGGCGCGCGTCCGGCTCGACGGCGATCGTCTCGGCCGCGTCGGCGTAGCGGGGCAGCCAGAAGCCGGTGCCCGCACCGAGGTCGAGCAGCGTCCGCCCGGTCCAGGGCGCCGCCTCCTGCAGTGCCGCCCAGAGGGCGCCCTCGCGGTCCATGGCCGCGTTCTCGATCTCGTACAGCGCCGGGTCCACGCCCTGGTTGCCCGAGGGCCGGAAGTCGGGCAGGTCCGTGGCCGGTCCGCCCGGTGTGCTCTGTGTCATGTCCGGGAGTCTGACACACACCCCCCTCCACGCCAGTCCGTCACACGGGTCTGCCTCGGCCCGCCGCGCCCCGGAGAGGCTCCGGCCGGTCCTGGATGGCGCGGTGGCGGCTCATATGACGCGCGAGCCGGCCGTCCGCTGGACTCGCGGCGGCCCGCCGCGTGGGATGGGCTCACCACCCATCCAGAGCGGCCGAGAGATCTGGCTCGACGACGCCGCAGCAACCCGCCCGCCGCACCCGGACCCCCGGGAACGGCAGGCCCGGTGCTACCGCCAGGACCGATGGAGGAGAGCAGATGCCCCGTCACGCCACACAGCAAGTCCACGCCGGCTACGAGCCCGCCGCACCCCACCGGCCGGTCGTCCCGCCCATCCACCAGACCACGGCGTTCCGTTTCCCGGACCACGCCACGGCGGCATCGATGTTCCGGCTCGAGACCCCCGGCTTCACCTACAGCCGCACGGGCAACCCGACCGTCGCGGTGTTCGAGAACCGCCTCGCCGCACTGGAGGGCGGCATCGGCGCGATCGCCACGGCCACCGGCCAGGCCGCCGTCGCGCTGTCCCTGCTGGCGCTGCTGCAGGGCGGCAAGCACCTGGTCGCCTCCAGCCAGCTCTACGGCGGCACCGTGGACCTGCTGACGGACACGTTCGCGGACTTCGGCATCGAGGTCACCTTCGCGGACCCGGCGGACCCGCCCGCGTGGGCCGCAGCGGTCCGGCCCGACACCCGCGCGTTCTTCCTCGAGGCCATCACCAACCCGCTCGCCACCCTCCCGGACCTGCCCGCGCTCGCGGACCTCGCCCACGCGGCCGGTGTGCCCGTGGTGGTGGACAGCACCCTCGCGACGCCGGCCCTCTACCGGCCGCTGGAGCACGGCGCCGACGTCGTCGTGCACTCGGCCACCAAGTTCCTCGGCGGGCACGGCGCGGTGCTCGGCGGCGCGATCGTGGACGGCGGCACGTTCGACTACGGCGCGGCGCCGGACCGGTGGCCGCAGCTGGCCCGGCCCAAGGCCCGCTACGGCGGGCAGACGCTGGTCGAGCGGCACGGCCGCGGCGCCTACCTGACGCTGGCCCGCAGCAAGTTCCTGCACGACCTCGGCCCCACCCTCGCCGCCGCGAGCGCGGCGCAGTTCATCCAGGGGCTCGAGACGCTCGACCTGCGCGTGGCCCGCCACACCGCCACCGCCCTGGCCGTGGCCGAACACCTGGCCGGGCACCCCGCCGTCGCCCGGGTGCACCACCCCGGCGTGGCCGGGCATCCCAGCGCGGCGCTGGCCGCCCGTGACTTCCCGGACGGCGTCGGCTCGGTGTTCTCCTTCGACCTGGCCTGCGGCCCCGAGGCCGTGGCCCCGTTCCTCGACGCGCTCGAGCTGTTCCAGCTGGTGGTCAACGTCGGCGACGCCCGGTCCCTCGTCTCCCACCCGGCGACCATGACGCACTGTCGCCTGACGCGGCAGCAGCGCGAGGACGCCGGGATCGCCGAGACCACCGTCCGGCTCTCCATCGGGCTGGAGTGTCCCGACGACCTGATCGCGGACCTGGACCGTGCCCTGGCCGTGGTGACCGCCGCCGGGCCGGCCGTCCCCGCCACCACGCCCGCCGTCCCCGAGACCGCCGCCGTCACCCAGGAGGTGCGCTGAGATGACCGCTGTCCACCACACCACCCGCTCCGTCTCCCGTCCCGCCGTCCGCGGCTTCACCACCACCGCCGTGCACGCCGGCCAGGAGCCCGACCCGCTGACCGGCGCCGTGGTGCCGCCGATCTACCAGACCAGCACCTTCGTACAGGACGGCATCAACGTGCTGCGCGCTGGGCATGAGTACAGCCGCGGCTCCAACCCGACCCGGAACGGCTTCGAGACCCAGCTCGCCGCCCTCGAGCACGGCGATCGGGCGTTCGCGTTCGCCTCCGGGCTCGCCGCCGAGGACGCCCTCCTGCGGGCCGTGCTGCGCCCCGGCGACCACATCGTGCTGGGCGGCGACGGCTACGGCGGCACCCACCGCCTCATCACCACCGTCCTCGAGCCGTGGGGCGTGTCCAACACCCCCGTGGACATCACCGACCCGACGGCGGTCGCCGCGGCCGTCCGCCCCGGCCGCACCGCGCTGCTGTGGGTGGAGACGCCCTCCAACCCGCTGCTCGGCATCGCGGACCTGGCCGCCTGGGCGCAGATCGCCCACGACGCCGGCGCGCTGCTGGTCGTGGACAACACGTTCGCCTCGCCCTACCTCCAGCGGCCCCTCGACCTCGGCGCGGACGTGGTGGTGCACTCCACCACCAAGTACATCGGCGGGCACTCGGACGTGCTCGGCGGCGCCGTGGTGGTGGCCGACCGCGAGTTCCGCGGCCGGGCGCTGGCCGAGGCGGTGGCCTACCAGCAGTTCGCCGCCGGTGCGGTCGCCGGCCCGCAGGACTCCTACCTCGCCGCCCGCGGCCTCAAGACGCTCGGCCTGCGCATGGACCGGCACGGCGCCAACGCCGCCGCGCTCGCGGGCTGGCTGCAGGGCCGCCCCGAGGTCGCCCAGGTCTTCTACCCCGGGCTGCCCGACCACCCGGGCCACGCGCTCGCCGCGCGGCAGATGGACGGCTTCGGCGGCATCGTCTCCGTCCGGCTGGCCGGGGGAGAGGCCGCGGCCCGCGCGTTCGCCGAGGCCACCGAGCTGTTCGCGCTCTCGGTCAGCCTCGGCGGGGTCGAATCGCTGCTCTGCTACTCCTCCGAGATGACCCACGCCTCCGTGCGGGGCACGCCCCTGGCCGTCCCCACGGACCTGGTCCGGCTCTCCGTCGGCATCGAGGACGTGGCCGACCTGCAGGCGGACCTCGAGGCCGGCCTCGAGTGCGCCGCACGCGTCGCCGCCGGCCGCGGGGCGCCGCCGTCGTCCGCGGTGCCCCGTCCCGCCCCCGCCCACCACCGCACCACCCGCGCCCGCACCCCGGAGAGGACCCGATGAGCCACGCCACCCTTGTCCCGAGCACCGCGCCCACCCGCGTGGACGACCTGACGTTCAGCATCCACACCACGCCGTTCGACGAGGACTACACGCCCGCCGCCAGCACGCGCGCCACCACGAACTTCGCGAACCTCGCCCGCGGCACGGACCGGCGGGAGAACCTGCGCGCCGCCCTGGCCATGATCGACGGGCGCCTCAACGACCTCGCCCCCTGGGACAACCCGGAGCGGGACCGCTACACGGCGCGGATCGAGATCGTCTCGATCGACGTGCACTTCACCGCCGACGACGGCGCGGACGTCGACTTCCCGCTCATGGAGATGCTCGACGTGCGGGTGGTCGAGCGTGCGACGGGCGCCGTGCTCGGCCGCAGTGTGGGGAACAACTTCTCCTCCTACGTCCGCGACCACGACTTCTCGGTGGTGCTGCCCGCGCACGCGGTGACGTCGCCGGGGACCGAGGAGCCCGACGGCTTCGGCGACCTGCACGGGCGGCTGTTCCGGCACCTGCTGGACTCGCAGGCGTACCGGGAGCGGTTCCCGCAGCCGCCCGTGATCTGCATCAGCGTGTCCACGAGCCGCACCTACCGGCGGCTGACGAACGAGCACCCGGTGCTCGGGGTCGAGTACCGCCAGGACGAACCCTCCCGCACGGACCGCTACTTCGGCCGGATGGGCCTGGGGATCCGGTGCTTCCTGCCGCGCGGGGCCGTGGCGCCGCTGGCGTTCTACTCGCGGGGCGACCTGCTCAACGACCACGCGAACCTCTCCCTGGCCGGGCTGATCGCCACCATGGAGACCTTCCAGCGGATCTACCGGCCGGAGATCTACAACGCGAACGCCGGGGCCGGCGAGGTGTACCGGCCGCGCCTGGACCACGGCGACTTCTCGCAGACCCGGATCGCCTACGACCGCGAGGAGCGGGCCCGCCTCGGCCGGGAGCAGGGGGAGTACACGCAGGAGCACTTCGTGGGCCCGCACCGCGACCTGCTGGAGCGCTGGGCCGCCGCCCACGCCGCACGAGACAACGAGGAGACCCGATGACCACCCTGATCCCCACCGCCCTCGTCGGCAGCCTGCCGAAGCCCGGCTGGCTCGCCGAGGAGGAGACGCTCTGGTCGCCCTGGAAGCTCGAGGGGGAGCAGCTGCGCGAGGGCAAGCTCGACGCGCTCGCCCTCGCCGTGGCCGATCAGGAGCGTGCGGGCATCGACATCGTCTGCGACGGCGAGCAGACCCGCCAGCACTTCGTCACCACGTTCATCGAGCACCTCGGCGGTGTGGACTTCGACCGGCGGGAGACGGTGCGGATCCGCGACCGGTACGACGCGAGTGTGCCGACCGTCGTCGGGGAGGTGGGCCGGCCGGCGCCGGTGTTCGTGGACGACGCGAAGGCTCTGCGCGCCCGGACGGACCGGCCCATCAAGTGGACCCTGCCCGGGCCGATGACCATGATCGACACCCTCGCCGACCGCCACTACGGCAGCCGCGAGAAGCTCGCGTGGGAGTTCGCGCGCATCCTCAACGAGGAGGCGCGGGAGCTGGCGGCGGTGGGCGTCGACGTCGTGCAGTTCGACGAGCCCGCGTTCAACGTGTTCTTCGACGACGTCCGCGACTGGGGCGTGGCGACGCTCGAGCGTGCGGCCGAGGGCCTGACGTGTGAGACGGCCGTGCACATCTGTTACGGCTACGGGATCAAGGCGAACAACGACTGGAAGGCCACGCTCGGGGAGGAGTGGCGCCAGTACGAGACGTCGTTCCCGCTGCTGCGCGAGTCCACGATCGACACGATCGCCCTGGAGCGGCACCACTCCCGGGTGCCGGCGGAGCTCATCGGCCTGCTGCGCGGCAAGAAGGTGATGGTCGGCGCGATCGACGTGGCGAGCGACGAGATCGAGACGCCCGAGGAGGTCGCGGCGACCCTCCGGGAGACCCTCGAGTTCGTGGACGCGGACAAGCTGATCGCGAGCACCAACTGCGGCATGGCGCCGCTGGCTCGCTCCGTGGCGCGGGACAAGACCGCCGCGCTCGTGGCCGGCGCGCGGATCCTCCGGGAGGAGCTGGGCGGGGAGTGAGGGGGGCCTGATGGCCTTGCCTGGCCGGCGGGGCCCCGTCAGGATCGTCTGCATGGATCCTGATGCGAGCCCCCGTGTCCGGCTCACCGCTGACGATCCCCGGCCGGGCAGTCGTCCCGCGACGTCGACCGAGGGGCCCCACCGACAGCTTGATCAGCGATCATCGCCGGAGCTGTGGGGCCGTCTGGTCGCTGCGGTGTTCGCCCTCGACGGCGTCGAGGAGGGCCACAGCACCGTCTCGCCAGCAACGTCGCGCGCCCTCCACCTGACAGGCCGGCCGGAGGAGCGCACCCCGGAGGTCAACCTCTCACCAGGCCGGCGCTGGGAGCCGGTGCACCTGCATGGGGTGGACGACACGTCAGTGCACCTCGTCCTGGCGCCCGAGCGCGGCGTCCGTCTGGCCGAGCTCGGATGGCTCGAACCGCATGGCTACGCGGACTTCGGCACGGAGTGGATGCTCTACGGTCCGCGGGACGAGGCAGAGCTGGCCGTCGTCGTCGGGATCATCGAGGAGTCGCTCGCCTACGCGCGCGGTTGACGCAGCGCCCCGGAGCGGGGAAGCGGACGCGAGAGGAAACTGCGAATTTTTCGTTTTCGCGGGTAGTCTTGTTCCATGACTGCGACGGTGAATGACAAGCACACGGTGCTGCCGCCGACGGACCTCGAGGAGATGCTCGACGTCGGCAGGTTCCTCGACGGCCTGACGCAGCCGGCCGCCCTGGTCGGCCCTGATGGGCAGAAGGTCCCCCTGCCGCCAGAGGCTTTCAACGTCCTGCGGGACGTCGTCGAGGCGATGCGGGTGGGCAAGGCCATCACGGTGGCACCCGTCGACCAGCTGCTCACGACACAGGAGGCGGCGAACTTCCTCGGCATCAGTCGTCCCACGCTGGTGAGGCTGCTCGAGGAGGGCGCGTTGCCGTACGAGAGGACGACCGGTGGTCGGCACCGACGCATCCGGCTCCAAGACGTCGTGTCCTATCAGCAGCGGAAGCGCGGGGAGCGGCGTGCCTCGCTGAGCGACCTCGTAGGGGAGGCCTCGTCTGCGGGGCTCTACGACCAGAAGGCGGAGTCCTACCGCGAGGCGTTGCGTCAGGCTCGCGCCGACCTCCGGGGTGAGCGCGGGTAGTGGCGCGCTTCAGCGCGGTGCTCGACGCGTGCGTCCTCGTGCCCATCGCCCAAGCGGACACCTTGCTGCATCTGGCCGAGGCGGGCCTCTATCGGCCGGTATGGAGCGGGCGGATCCTCGACGAGACGGTGCGCGCACTGGAAGCGATGCATCCAGACATGCGTGCGTCGGGGGCGGCGCGTCACCGTGCCGGGGTCATGGACGCCGCCTTCGACGACGCGCGGGTCGAGGGGTGGGAGCAGCTCGTGCCCGGGATTGATCTTCCGGACCCCGATGATCGGCATGTGGTCGCCGCCGCGATCCAGGGACGTGCTGACCTGATCGTCACGGCGAATCTGAAGGACTTCCCGCGGGAGGTCGTTGAGTCCTTCGACATCGAGGTGCAGAGTCCGGATGAGTTTTTCATGAACCAGCTCGACCTGGACCCGGCTCGAGTGATGACGGCCCTCGCAGCCCAAGCGGGCGCGACACGGAATCCTCTGTTGACCGTCAGGGACGTCCTTGAGCGGCTGGTGCCGTGCGGTGCACCCCTGTTCGCGGAGGCCGCACGAGCCCAGCTCTGGCGGGTCGACGTTGAGCGACCTTGATTCAGCCCGACGCCAGAACCGGCGTCTGTCGGCTCACCCCCACACGCCGGAACCGGCGATGAGCCGGACCGCGAGCACCGCCATGACCACCGCGATCACCACGTCCACCACGCGCCACGCCTTCGGGTCGGCGAGCACCCGGGCCAGCAGGCGTGCGCCGTAGCCGAGCGCGGTGAACCACAGGACCGAGGCGGCGACGGCGCCGGCGGCGAAGACCCACCGCGCGTCGGGACCGTGCTGGTTGGCGAGGCTGCCCAGCAGCACCACGGTGTCCAGGTAGACGTGCGGGTTGAGCCAGGTCAGCGCGAGCGTGGTGGCGATGACCGAACCCGCGGTGCGCGGCGCCTGCTCGGCGACGAGCCCCTGCGGGCGCAGCGCGGCACGCAGGGAGGAGACCGCGAACCAGAGCAGGTACAGGGCGCCGCCCCAGCGCAGCACCTCGAGCAGCCACGGCACGGCCTGCACGAGCGCACCCACCCCGGCGGTGCCGGCCAGGATCAGCACGGCGTCCGAGGCCATGCACACCAGCACGACGGCGCCCACATGCTCCCGGCGCACGCCCTGGCGGAGCACGAAGGCGTTCTGGGCGCCGATGGCGACGATGAGGGCGAGTCCGGTGAGCAGGCCGGTGCCGGCGAGGGTCCACATGGGTGAGGACGCTAGGGCCCGGCCACGCCTGAGCCAAACGAAGAGAACTGCAGGTGCCTAAGCTCTGCTTCATGAACCTGGATCAGCTGCAGGCGCTGCGTGCGATCGCGGACGAGGGCTCGTTCGAGGCGGCCGCGTACGAGCTCGGCGTCAGCGCCTCCGCGGTCAGTCAGCGCATCCGCACCCTGGAGCGGGAGGTGGGCCAGGTGCTGCTCCGGCGCGGCACACCCTGCGAGCCCACCGAGGCCGGCGTCGGCCTGGTGCGCGTGGCCCGGCACATGCGGGTGCTCGAACAGGAGGCGTGGGCCGGGCTGGGCCGCACGGCGGCCGGGCGCAGCGTCACCTCTCTGGCCGTGCCCGCCGACGTGCTGGGCACGTGGTTCGGGCCCGTCCTGGCGGAGGCCGCCGACTGGGACGACACGGTCCTCGACCTGCACGTCGAGGACCAGGACCACAGCGCCCGGCTGCTGCGCCGCGGCGAGGTGCTGGCCGCCGTCACCACGGAGCCGCAGCCGGTCCAGGGGTGCGCGGCGGAGTCGCTGGGGAGCATGCGCTACGTCCCGCTCGTGGCGCCCGCCCTGCTCGCGCGGCATGCGGCGGGCGACGTCGTCGACCTCGGCGCGATGCCCATGATGCGCTACAACGCGAAGGACGACCTGCAGCGCCTCGCGCTGAGCGGCGCCGGGCTAGACGTCGCCCCGCCCACGCACCTGGCGCCGTCGTTCGACGGGTTCCACCGGTCCGTCCGGGCCGGCCTGGGGTGGGGGATGCTCGTGGACGCCCAGGCCGTCGAGGACGTGCGCGCCGGCCGGCTGGTTCGCGTGCCCGGGCTCGACGACGTCCTCGTGCCCCTGTACTGGCAGGCGGCCACGCTGCCCGTGACGCGCCTGGTGCGGCTCACGCGGGCGGTGCGGGAGGCGGCCCAGCGGACGCTCGAGCGGGGGTGAGGCGGCACCGAGGTCGCGGACCGTCAGCGACGTCGCAGCGGCGCCGGCGCCTGCAAGGACGCCTCGACCAGCACAGGCCGGAAGCCCAGCGCCTCGTTGACGTCGAGCATGTGCCGGTTCTCCTCGGCGTTCCACGTGATGACCGCGCGAGCCTCGGGCAGCGCGTCTCGGACGGCGATGAGGTTCGCCGCCTTCACGCGCATGCCGAGGCGGTGGCCGCGGTGCTCGGGCAGCACGATGGTGTCCCACTGGTCGATGAGCCCGTCCGGGCGCGAGCGGGGCGCCACCAGCTCGCTCAGGGCGACGATCCGACCGGTGGCACGGTGCCGCGCCACCGCGCGGAAGAGCCGGCCGGTCGTGAGGATCTGCTCATCCATGCGACGCACGCGGGCCGCATCCCAGACCTGCTCCACCACGGTGCGTTCCCCGGAGGGCACGTCCGTGGCCATGCGGGCCTTGAGGACGGCGAGGTCGTCCTGCAGGGACGCGTCGGCCGCGCCTTCCCAGGCGTGGAGCTCGTAGTCCGACGAGACGCGTTCGGCCTCGGCCAGGGCGACGGCGGGGTCGATCCCCGGATCGGCGAAGTCATACCGGCTCACCCGCTCGATCTGGACGAGCGTGAAGCCGTAGGACTGGGCGAGACGCACACCCGGATGCTCGGCGGGCACCACGCCGGCGCCGTTGGCCGGGGTGAGCGCCCGTTGCCCGGCCACCGGCCGCGGCGTCAGCGGCCAGGTCTCGAAACGGGTGAGGCCGGCGGTGTCCAGGACGAGCCGCTCGGCCAGTGCGCGGCCGTGGCCGCGTCCGCGGTGCCGCGGGTGGACGTAGACGTTGAGGGCGGCCGCGTCAGGGTCGTCGACGTGGTTGATCAGGACGCGGGCGTAGCCGACCGCCTCGCCGTCGACGTACGCCAGGTAGCGGCGCAGCGTGTGGTCGGTCTCGGCGGCGGCCTGAATGAGCGCGTCCGTGGGGGTCTCGTCCCACTCGGTCGTGCCGATCAGCTCGTGGTTGTACTCGTCTCCGAGGCGGCAGTAGGCCCGCCAGTGGGGGTCGTCCGACGAGGCGGGCAGGGGGAATTCGATGATGTCAGGCATGCGGTGACTGCTTTCTGCAGAAAGGGGTGGGCGCAGAGGCACCCGTCGAGCCGTGCTCGAGACGGGCGCGCGGGGAGGGCCGGTGGTGGGTCGTCGGACCCACGGGGTCACTTCTGCTGCATCATGGGTGAACTATGTCACGACGCGGATCGGTGGGCAAGGGCCTTCGCCGTCGAGAGGCAGCGCAGGGGCCCCTGGCCTGCGGTGGGCTCGTGGGGCAGGGGCCCGAACCGCCCGGTGTGTCCGTTGTCGAGATGCAGCGCAGATTTCACCTGACGCGCGGGGAACTCTTCGCATATCGGGCGGGATCCGGTCGGCGGGAAAACCGGGTGTCCAGGTGGGCGCCCCCGCGCGCCCCGGGGATCGCCCGAAACGTACGGGCGGCTGCCGCTCTAGCGGGTTGGTTGTGGCGAGCCGTGCGGCGGGCTGACAGGGCCCGAGGTGGCGCACACGGCGCATGGCGGGCTCCCTGGTCACAAACGACCGATTATGTCCTGCGCTCCGAATGGTTCGAGTCAGATGGCAGGTCTAAGATCGAACTGCTCTTAAGCTGGTCAATAAGTTTTAGGTTGCTCTTTGGGCAACCGCTTTTGATGGGAGCAATCAGTGACAGCAGTTTCCCTGAACCAGATTGACATCATCGTCCCAGATGTCCTTGAAGCAGCCCGCCTGCTGGTCGATGCCTTCGGGGCGACGGCGCGCGTACAGGAGCCAGAGTTCGCTGAGGTGAAACTCGGGGGCATGATCCTCATGTTCTCTCGCACTGCATTGGTCCCCATGCAGCC
>NZ_JAGXJK010000369.1:0-243 GCF_019091605.1 Micrococcus sp. GbtcB5 | reverse complement strand
ACAATGCTTCATCCAAACCGGAGAAAAAAACTGTTATCACTTTGCGCAGATTTACGAATTGCGATTGTGGAAGATGATCCGTCCAGTTTACTTACGTTAGAAAAGAAACAACCTTGCCCTACTTTAAAATCAATTGATGAAAATGGAACAGTCATTTATGTACATTCCTTATCAAAAATGATTGCACCAGGCTTACGAGTCGGCTGGCTTGGCGCTCCGCAGTCTGTAGTAGAAAGGTTATCC
>NZ_JAGXJK010000368.1:0-243 GCF_019091605.1 Micrococcus sp. GbtcB5 | reverse complement strand
CACCATGGGCTTGGGGTCCTCGTAGCCACCCAGGTACTGTTCCGCCGGGTGGGCGTGGTTTGTGACCGTGTCGCCCACCTTGGACTGACTCACGTCCTTCACGCCGGTGATGAGGTAGCCCACCTCGCCCGCGGCCAGACCGGTCGTGGGCACGGGCTCCGGGGGGGAGACGCCGGTCTCGAGGAGCTCGTTGGTGGGGCCCCTGGACATCATGCGGGCCTTCTCCCCCGGGGGGGGCCGGCC
>NZ_JAGXJK010000367.1:0-243 GCF_019091605.1 Micrococcus sp. GbtcB5 | reverse complement strand
CGGCTGCGCCAGGTGCGGGGTGACGAGCGCACGCCACGCGTGGAACGCGGCGGACTCGCGGAAGGCCACGGTGTGGACCTCGCGCGTGTGCCAGCCGATCAGCAGCCGGTAGCGCGCCGGGTCCTCCACCTGCCGGGACAGGGCGAAGGACGTCGCGCCCCCGTCCCGGAACAGCGGCGCGGCCTCGGCGAGTGGCGCCTCGGAAGCCGCCTCCGCCCCCGCCGCCCCACGCAACCCCCCCCG
>NZ_JAGXJK010000366.1:0-243 GCF_019091605.1 Micrococcus sp. GbtcB5 | reverse complement strand
CATTGCACGACCTCGGCGTTAGCGACGATCCGGGCGCCTACCTGCCACGCAGCCCTTACATGGCAATGGTCTACGGTCAGATGATCTCCGGAGTCGGGTACACAGCCGGCGCAGACGCCCACCTGGAAGCGGGTGAGGAGTTCATCGTCCGCCACGAGATCGACGGCATCGTCGTCGGCGTCACTGGCATCGTCGCAGTCGGCACCGTCTACCAGTGGGGGCAGCAGCTCCACGGCGTGCGGG
>NZ_JAGXJK010000365.1:0-243 GCF_019091605.1 Micrococcus sp. GbtcB5 | reverse complement strand
GGCCGGGGCGCCCGCCGTTGTACACGGCCGTGACCGCGCCGACCAGCACGGCCACCACGAGCATCACCTTCGCCCAGAGGGCCGACTGCCCCGGATCGCCGACGACGCCGGTCGAGGCCAGCCACGCGGCCAGGTTCGCCACGGCGGCGATCGAGTCCCAGCCCAGATGCAGGCCCTGCACCCCGTCCAGGAGGACTCGCTCCCCCCAGCAGTGCGCGCGGGAGGAATAGAGGTGCACCAGGA
>NZ_JAGXJK010000364.1:0-243 GCF_019091605.1 Micrococcus sp. GbtcB5 | reverse complement strand
TTCGACGCGATCCCCCTGGCCCAGCGCCACATGTTCCCCTGCATGATCTCGCACCGCGCGGGCGAGCCCGAGGACACGTTCATCGCGGACCTCGCGGTGGCCACCAACGCCGGCCAGACCAAGACCGGCGCCCCGGCCCGCTCGGACCGCGTGGCCAAGTACAACCAGCTGCTGCGCATCGAGGAGGACCTGGCCACGCGGGCCGCTCCGCCTTCCCGCGCTTCCGCGGCTGACCGTCCCGAC
>NZ_JAGXJK010000363.1:0-243 GCF_019091605.1 Micrococcus sp. GbtcB5 | reverse complement strand
TACTCCATCAAGAAGCTGGAGCCCCTCTACATGGGGGTGGAGCACCGGGCGGAGGACGGCGTCGCGACGGCGGCGGACAGCGACACCGAGTACCACCGGTACGTCGCCGCGCTGGAGGCCGGAGACACCGAGGTCGCGCGGGCGATCCGCGCCGACAACGAGGACTACAACCGGTACGACTGCGTCTCCACGGCGCGGCTGCGGGACTGGCTGCTGGAGCAGGTGGGGCGCGCCGCCGGGCAC
>NZ_JAGXJK010000362.1:0-244 GCF_019091605.1 Micrococcus sp. GbtcB5 | reverse complement strand
CCCGCCATCGCCCCCTACATCCGCATCATGGACTCCGAGGCCGCGGCCACGAATCCCGCGGGGCAGCGCCCCCAGATCGAGCGCGCCCGGGCCGAGGCCCGTGCGACGCTGCCGGCCGAGGAGCGCGACTCCTTCGACCGCTTCGCCGCCCGCGGCCAGGAGACCGTAGGCGAGCGCGAGCAGCTCGTCGCCGCCACCCAGGCCGGAGACGCCGTCACCTTCGAGGGCGCGTTCTCGGCGATCC
>NZ_JAGXJK010000361.1:0-244 GCF_019091605.1 Micrococcus sp. GbtcB5 | reverse complement strand
CGGCCCGCCCCCGCGCGGTGGCGGCCGTCGGCCCTCGGGTGCGGAACAGTTCAAGCCCGCTCTGGCTCTCGTGCCGCGCGGCGAGGAGGGCCCCCTGCCGGGTGTCGACGCCGTCGGCGGCCTCGCCCGTGGCGTCGTGCCAGGCCGCGCCCGCGTCCAGCCGGAGGGCTTCCTCGTGCTGGGCGGCCCAGCTCTCGGCGGGGCGGGGCTCCCGAATGTGCCGGTAGGCGTGGCCTCCCCGGCA
>NZ_JAGXJK010000360.1:0-244 GCF_019091605.1 Micrococcus sp. GbtcB5 | reverse complement strand
CCTCACCCGGTCCTGCGCCCCGGGGCGGACCCGACGCGCGGACGAGAACGGGGGCGACGCCGAGCCCCGACGCGGTTCCCCGGCGGCGGTGGTCACGGCCGTGCGCGAGGCGCTGGGGGAGCGCGGCGTGCTCTCGGTGCGCTCCTCGGCGGCGGACCTGGTCCCCGACGGGCAGACGCGCGCGGAGATCCCGGGCCTCGCCCGGGCCTTCGAGGCGGCCGGGGCGGACGTCCTGATGTCCCGC
>NZ_JAGXJK010000036.1:0-13814 GCF_019091605.1 Micrococcus sp. GbtcB5 | reverse complement strand
CCAGGGCCCGTAGACCTCGGGCAGATCCCTCCAAGCGATTCCGCACCGGTACCGGTAGATGATCGCCTCCACCATGGCGCGGGCGTCGGCGAACGGCCTGCCGGCGCGGCCGGTCCGGGTCGGGAGCATCGGGGCGATCAACTCCCATTGGGTGTCAGAGAGCATCTGGAACCGGGACATGTCCCCAGGGTCTCAGCTGACTCGTGCATCTATTCTCAGACACGCCCTAGCCGTGCGTGCGCCCGTAGGGGGCGCGCCAGGCCGATTCTTCTGCCCGAATGCGGGTGACCCACCCAGCGGGCACCCATGCCTGCAACCGTTCGGTGCCGGGCGGCTCCTCCCAGGCGATCAGCACATGGGTGCTCGACCAGCGGGCAGCCATCGCATCGACCCGTCCCCGGTCGGGGAGCATGACCCGCACGTAGGGGGCGTCCTGGTAGAGCGCGGAGTGGACCTCCTCGGGACTGCGGAAGGCCGGCGGCTCGTAGACCGGGATCACGACGCCGCGCGCGGGCCGCGGGCGGCGTCGTGGCGGGCCTTGCGGGCCGCGCGCATGCTGGCCTTCTGGGCCGGCTGCTCGTAGAGGACGAAGGCGGCCTCCCAGAGCAGCTCGGCGACGTCGGCGATCTCCTCGGCGGCGTACTGCACGCCGACATGGATGCTGTCGTTGCCCACGAGGCGGGACTCGTGCAGGTCCTCCAGCACCTCGGCGTCCAGCCGCGGGGTCAGGCTGTTGATCTTGGCCTTGAGGTCCCGGCCGGTGCCGCCCTGGTCCTTGACCATCTCCTCGGTGGCCGCGCGGTAGAGGACGCCGGCGGCGCGCAGTGCCCCGGCGTCCTCGCAGATGCTGGCCTCCGCATAGAGCGAGCGCACGGGTTCCGGGGTGGCCTCGGGAAGCTGCCGCGGGGGCTTGGCCGGGACGATCATCGTCCGCCTGACGCGCTCCAGAGACGGATGCCCGGCGGCGTCGGTTTCGACCTTCTGCCAGTGCTCGAGGAAGGCGATCGTTCCCTGGCAGAACTGGCAGGCGTAGCCCGCGATCGTGTCCCTCGCCTCGGGCATAGGGGGCGCCAAGGCCGGATCCACGGAGGAGTGTCGCGCGTAGCGCGGATTCCAGGTCGGGCTCACCTGCGCCTGGCCGACGAGGTCGGCTGCCACGTGGTGTCCGCAGTGGGGGCAGAGGCCGGTGCCGTCGGTGAAGTCCTCGCTCATGCCGGTCAGTCTAGGGGCGGGCTCCGCGCGTCTGGGCCTGCTCACGCTGGGCCACACGCGCGCTGTGCAGCGCTCCGGGGCGGGGGGAGGTCTCGTGCTTGAAGGCCAGGTAGTCGACGACGTCAGGCTCGCACCAGAGCCGTCCGCGGGTGACCGGCTCGGGGAACTGGCGGTCGCGCTGGCGCAGGGAGCGGGCCGAGCGCTCGGCCACGCCCAGCAGCTCGTTGACCCGCGGCTCGGCGATCAGGCCGATCACCCGCGGGTCCAGGCCCGCCTCGTGCAGCTCGGTGGCCGCACTGGCCGCGCGGTGGCGCACGGCGGTGGTGGCCGCCTCGTAGGAGTTGGCCCCGGCCGCGCGGGCGAGGATGTCCAGCAGTGCCGCGGGGGGCCGGTAAGGGCCCTGGTGGGCGTGGGGGTCCAGGGCCTCGTCCCACCGGCGTGCCGGCGGGGCCGGCTTCTCGTGCTGATTCATCCCCATCGGGTGCGTCCTCCTCGTCGTCCCCACCGGCGGGCGCCGGCCTCATCCTGGGCCACGCGTTCCTCCTTGGAGCGCACGGCGTTGAAGCTGGTCACGGACAGCCCCACCAGCTGGCCCTGCGTGACGGCGTCGCGGGCGTAGCGGTCGCCCATCTGGGAGGCGATCCATCCGCCCATGTCCCCGCCGTTGCGGTCGCGCACGTCGGAGACGACGTCGGCGGCCAGGTAGCCGCCCTTGGAGCCGACGTCGAAGGTGCGGGTGCGGCCGCCGCCGATGTCCACGGTGGCGCGGATGTGCACGCGCTTGTCCTGGTGGCGGGCGCCGCGGGCGACGTTGACGATGGACATGCGGGCCGCGTGCAGGCCGGCCCCGCGCTCGGGCGATCCGACGGTCTTGGGCAGCTGGATCCGCACGATCCGGTTGCCGTCGGGCAGGTGGGTGGTCGTGGTGGAGTGGCGGGTCAGGGAGGGCCCGCGCCGGGTGTCCTTGGGGACCACGGTGGGCTTCTTGGCACCTCGCTTGGCTCGCACGGGCACGATCTTGCCGGCCGCGTTGCGTCGACGTCGGGGTGCCTTGGAGACGGCGCCGGTCTCGTGTAGCTCGGTCAGCGCGTCCCGGTAGGACTCGCCCGAGGTCTCCCCGCGGGCGATCTTCTGCATCATGCGCGGGGAGCGGTTCATGGCCGCACCGAGTTCGGCCCAGGTGAGTCCGTAGGCCGAGCGCACCCGGGTGACGAGCTCGGCGGGGCTCAGCTGTGCCGGGTCACTCACCGTCGGCCTCCTGCTCGTCGTCGCCGGGCAGGTAGTCCGTCCCGTCGACGGGGGCGGCCTGCATCTCGTATTCGGAGTAGGCGGCGTCCACGCCCAGGCGCGCGGCCTTGGCGCGCAGCCTGTTGCGGGCGGTCTCGTCGGCGGGAATCTTCAGCGGTCCGGGGACGTAGCCCTGGAGGCGCATGCGTCCCACCCGGCCGTCATCGCCGCCGCCACGCTCCTCGGTCAGGGACCAAGCGGGGACCTCGGTGGTGTAGATCGCGTCGCCGCGCACGCCCAGCAGGGTGTGGGCCGGCACGTGCAGGGCCCCGCCCTGGAGGCCACCGGCCATGGGTCCGGAGAGCATGCGCGCCCGGGCCCGGCCCCAGACCTGCACGGCGAACTCGGGGTGGTAGTAGCGCTGAGCCTGGCCGTCGAAGCGCGGCTTGGTGGTCCAGATGAAGGCCTTGCCGTGCTGCTTGACGTCGGGGGCGTTGGCCGGGACCTCCTTGGGGTCGAAGGTGATGTGGGTCTGCACGCGCCCGCGGGCCGCGAAGTTGCCGATCGTGTTGATCAGGATCGAGCGCAGTGCCGCGGAGACGGCGGTCTTGATGATCTCGTCCATCAGCGGGTCGCCGGCGACGGCGGCGCGAGCCTTGACCAGGTTGTCCTTCCAGGTGTCCAGCGGGCGTGCACGCACGCGCCGGTCGCGGTCGCGGGCGCCGGGGACATCGGTGGTGAACGCGACGGACTCGATCGGGTCCAGCTGCCAGCCGTGGCGGGCGGCGACGAAGAACTCGGCGGCGTCGATCCAGGCGCTCCCGGTAGCGCCGGGGCGGTTGGGCCAGTACCAGCCCTCGGAAGCCTTCTCGTGCTGGACGCCGATCAGGCCGATGTGGTCCCAGGTGTCGGGGACCTTGAACTGCACGTGCACGCGAGCGCGGGCGTAGGGGTTCTCCCGGAGCATGTCCGCGGTGTCGTCGCGGCGCAGCCGGTACCCGGGGCCGATGCCCAGCTCACTGCACATGGCTCCGTACATGAAGCGGCCGTCGACGTAGGCAAAGCCATCGATCTTGGGGGTCTTCGCCGGGTCGTGCAGGGGGATGCAGTCCGGGTGAGTGCCCGAGGAGGATCCGGCCACGAGGTGCTCGACGTGGTGCTGGCCGGAGGTGCGGTGCAGCTCCTCGGCGATGTCCTCGGTCAGCGGGTACGGCTCGAGGTTCTTCGGCAGGGTCAGGGCCCAGAGGTTGGCGCCGGTGGCGGTGGGGCTGTCCATGAGCTTGGCTCCGCGGAAGTGCGCACCGATGATGCCTTCGGTGGCCTGCCAGGCCAGGCGGGCCTGATCCGGGCTCAGCGGGGCGTCGCCGAACCACCCGGAGACGAACTGCACCAGCATGCGCTTGCCGGTCTGGCGGTGCTCGAAACGGCCGGTGGCCGGGGAGCCGAGGTTGTGTCCTCCGTCGATCCAGCCGGGAGTCTGCACCAGCAGCCAGTGGCGCTTGCCCGGCGTGGCCACCGGGGTCTTGCCCGTGAAGAAGATCCGGTCCACACCGACGGCGGCCGCAGTGTCGAGCATGTCGGTGAGGTTCGGGTTCTTCCGACGCGGGCCGATCTTCGGCGGCACCGCCTGCCCGTTGTCCAACACGCCCCGGCCCGTGGTGTAGTCCGCCCACAGGTTCTTGCGGGCGGCGAGGTTGCGGTAGGCCACGGGGCGGAACGTGGTGGGGGTGTTGTCGCGCAGGCCAGCGCGCCCTCCGGGACGCTCGCGGTTGGAGTAGGCCATGGGGACCTCCGGTCGATCTGACAGTTAGGGCAACCCTACATTGCGCTAAGCCTCCTCGGTAGGGAGCAGGTCCAGCCCATCGAGCTGGCCGGGCAGCGGCACCGGCGGGGACGTGTCGTGGAGGTCGGCGTCGAGCTGCACCAGGTCCCCCTTCTCAGGCCGCAGGCTGCGCCGCCGGGATGGCCCGCAGCTGCTTGACGATGCGCGCGAGGAGCCAGCAGATCACGGGGATCCAGCCCAGGGTCAAGCCGAGGTGCACGCCCTGGTCGGCGCCGACGGCCGTCCACACCGCCCAGGGCAGGAGCGAGCTCATCTGGACCGCCAGGTCCCACCCGGTGGGGATGCCCCGACGGGCCATGCGCAGCCCCATCCCCCCTGCGCAGAGCACCAGGGCGCCGGCGCCGGCCAGGCCCACGATCACCTCCCCCGCGTGGCCGGTCCGGGCGACGATCACCACTCCGGCGACCGCCATGGCCACGTCGCGGAGCAGGAAGACGGCTCGGTCGGCGGTCGCCATGATCGCGCGGGCTGCGGATCCGGCGGGGGCCGCACGGTTCCACGCCCGCGAGGTCAGGGTCGCGAGCGCGGCGGCCGCGAGGACGGCAGCCGCCAGGGCAACGAGGGACGGGTCGGGGGCACCCGTCAGGGCGGGCAGCGCCGCCATGTTGGCGAGGAGGGCGAGCGTTGCGACGTCGGTGGTCAGCTGGAGGCCGCGGGCGGCAGCCCAGCGTCCTCGCAGCTGGGAGGGGGAGAGCGTGGTGGTGGGCATGGGTTGGCTCCGTTCCTGGGGCATGGGTCAGTTCGTCGAGGGGTCAGATCGCGTGGTCCGGTGACCGCGCCTCACGCCAGGCCTGCGACAGTTCCCGCGGCGGCAGGTGGGCCAGCGTGGTCATCTTCGGCGGCGGCACCGGATCCAGCTGGAAGGGGACGTGGGCGCTCTGGTGCAGGAAGGTCTCGTAGTGCTCACCCTCGGGACCCCAGAGCGGCAACGGGGCCGGGCATGCGATCCCTGATCCCTCGAGGAGTCGTCTTGCGCGGCTGTTCCGGCACTGGGAGACGGCCTTCACTGCCTTGACGGTGAGGGACCAGACGGCGCGGAAGGCGATCAGTGCCATTAGCAGCCAGAGGAGCCAGAGCGGCAGCCCGAGATCCTGGTCCATCACCGCGAGGGCGGCCATGAAGACCGTGTAGCCGGCGAGGATGCCGAGTGCGTTGCTCCCCAGAATGCGGGCGTGGGCGCGCTCTGCCGGCCAGGGCTGGCGGGCAGCCGGCACCTGGGCGATCACCGCCCGCCCCTGTTCGGTGTCCGGGATCAGCCAGACCCCCACGCGGGTGGGGTGGGGGATGATGGCCGGCTCCTCAAGAGGACCGTGCCCGCTCGAGGCCGGCTCACCCGGCATGGCTAAGCTCCTCGAGCGGGACGGTGCGCCATAGGGAGGTGTAGACCACGGTGGCCCCGAGGTCGGCGGCCAGGGACTGGCCGAGGTGGTGGGCGATGCCGCGGCAGGAGACGGACAGGTGGATGCCGACGGAGCGGCCCAGGCGATGGATGCCCAGCAGGAGGTTCTCGGCGACGTCGGCCTCGTGCTCCCCGGCCGGGGCGAGGTCGGCCCAGCGCTGGCGCAGATGGGCGTAGTCGTCCAGGACGAGCACGATGGGCTGGAAGGGCTCGGGGCGCTCCTTGGCGAGGGAGGCGACCTCCACCAGGTGGTAGCGCTCGCGCATCAGCTCGCTGGCGGCACGGATTCGCTCGAGCTGGTCGCTGACGTCGGCGGTGACCACCTGCGCGTACCGATGGTCCTCGACCTTGTCCAGCTCCCCGGGCAGGCCCAGGCCCCAGGCCTGCCAGCCCACGGAGACCGCGGTTTCCATGATCCCGCGCTGGATCACGCTCTTGCCGCTGTCGCGGTCGCCGATGATCAGCAGGTGACCCTGGCGGGGGTCCCAGAGCACGTGCTCGCCGGCCTCGACGGGGCCCACGTCGATCGTGGCCTGCACGTCGGCGGCCGGCGCGGCCTCCGGGGCCGGGGAGGCGTAGCGGTCGGGGAGGTATCCGTGCCAGTGCTCCCCGGTTGCCTCGTCCACGGTGACCGGCGCGCTGGAGTAGCCCATCTTGCGCAGCTTCTCGACGGCCGCGGGGTCCTGGGAGACGTCGACGAGGGTGTGAGGGATCTTGTGGGCGCGCAGGTGGGCCTTCACGGCCATGCAGGGGCCGCAGCCGGGGCTGGTGTAGATCGTGTACATGGGTGCTCCTCGGTCAGGGAGATGGTCGGGGCCGTGGCCGGCCCTCACTTCCCATAAGGCCGGCATCCGGCGCTGATGTCCCTCCCCGTTCCGGGGTCAGCTTTCATGCGCCGGGTGCAGCAGCAGCGCGTCGGCGGGGATCGTCGAGGTGTGCTCGAGGTGCCCGACCTCGAGGCCGGCGGCCAGCAGGGCCTGGACCGCGGGATGGTCCTCGGCCAGGTCCTGGAGGAGGACCAGGGGGACGTGTCGCGGAGATGCGGCCGGCGCCGCTTCCTCGGCCGGCGCGGCCGGCAGCGGCGGCTCCGTCGCACCATCCGCGGCGAGGGTGCCTTCTGGCTCGGCTTCTGGCGTGGGTTGTGGTGTGGGGTCCAGGCCAGCCTTCCGTTGCAGGCGGGCGAGGTCGGCGTGGCGGGCCGGGGGCAGCTTGGCGGTCTCGAGCAGCTCGAGGGCGCTGGTGAGTCCGGTGTGGTCGCCGCTGGCGAGCCAGGTGGCCACGATCAGGCCCACGCGGCCGGCCTTGCCGGAGTCGTGGCCGGGGTCGCCGGGAACGGGGTGGGCCGCGGTGAGGTCGTCGAGCTGGGCGTGTTTGAGCCCGGCGGTGAGCAGGCCGGTCAGCGCACGGCGGTCGCGGGCGGAGAAGGTGCGGGGCACCTGGTCAGGATGCCAGGTAGCCCAGGACGGCGAGCAAGGCGAGCACGTGCCCGGCGACGAGGTACGGGGCCATGGGCACGCGGGTCTTGCGCTGGCCTCGCAGCAGGGCCGGGACCGCACCGAACAGGGCGGCGAGCACGTAGCTGGCCAGGATGGCCAGCACCCAGGCACCGGGACCGTGGACACCGATGGCCAGGGCGGCCACGGTGACGAGCTTGACGTCGCCCATGCCGGTGCCGCCGATCAGGTGCATCACCATCAGCACGACGGCGGCGATCACGGTGACCACCAGCCCCTGGAGGGCCCAGGCGCCGTATCCGGTGACCAGCAGGCCCACCGCGGCGCCGAGGTTGATGGCGCCCAGGGCGGCCACGGCCCAGTTCGGGATGAGCCGGTGGGCCCGGTCCACGCGCGCCATGTAGATGCCCAGGCAGGCCAGGGCGATCAGGGCGAGCGCGGCGTGGACCATGAGCACGGGCAGCCCGGCGACCGCGGCGCCGGTGATGCCCAGCAGGGCAGCCAGGGCCCCGCCGGGGCCGATCAGGGTGCGCACCGTCCGCGGCGGCACCGTGTAGGGCGCCGGCGCGGGGTCGGTGGCCGCGGGGGACGTGTCGTGGAGATCAGGCGACACGGTAGCCATGGGCCCGCAGCTCCTCGATCAGGGCGGTGGTCTCCACCTCGGGCTCGAGGTCCTCCTCGAAGGACTCCAGGTAGGAGTAGAGCTTCTCGATCAGGCGGGTGACCTCGGTGTGGTTGCCCGCGGCGGCCTCGGTGACCAGAGCGTCGCGCCAGGCGGCCTCGTTGGCGGGGTCGATCGCGCGGCCGACGCGGGCGGCCAGCTGGGCGTGCTCGCGGTGGCCGACGGCCAGGGAGCGGGCCACGAGCTCGTGGGCGGCGTCGCAAATGGTCTGGACCATCTCCTGGACCAGGGTCTCGGTCCAGGCGACGTTGGAGGCCTTGGCGTGCTCGAAGGGCACTCCCCTCACCAGACGCATGGCGGCGACCAGGGCGGGGGTGGAGGCCTTCACGGGGTCATCGCCGATCAGGGACTGCACGACCTGCCAGTCGGTGAGCACGTCCTCGTGGACGCGGTAGCCCTCGCTGCCCACGGCGGGCAGGTAGGGGGTGCCGTCCGCGGCCTGGCCGAGCAGGCGGCGGGTCTGGCCGGTGAGCTTGTTGCGGTTGCTGGAAGCGGACTTGCCGTCGGAGCGCTGGGTGGGCCAGAACGCGGCATGGACGGCCTCGGCGCTCGCGCCGGGGTGCAGGGCCAGGTAGGCGGCCAAGGCGACGCAGCGGGCGGTCTGGGTCGCCGAGACCTCGCCGGTGGCCGCGGTGACGGGGGCCTGGCCCTGGGCACCGACGAGCTTGAGCTCGCCGAGCATCAGGATCATCGGGGCCTGGGTGGTGGCCTGCTCCAGCAGGTGTGCGGCGTCCAGGTCGATCTGCTTCTGCGGGTCGGTCGAGCCCAGCTGCTCGGGGGCGGCGTCCTTCTCGTCCTCGTCCTCCGCGGGGGACGTGGCGTGGAGATCGGTGGCCACCTCCTGCTGCGCCGGCTCGGCGGTCGCGGCCGGCTCGGGCTCGGGCTCGGGCTCGGGCTCAGGCTCGGGCTCGGGGGCAGTCTCGGCGGGTCCCGCGGTCTCGGTGACTGCGACGACGGCCGGGGTCTGGTCCTGGGCCTCGGGGGTGATGTCCTCGGGCTCGGTCGGCACGGCGGCCGCCGCGGCCTGGTCCTGGCTCTCCTCGTCCTCGTCCTCGTCCAGGGTGTCGTGCGGGGCGGGCGCAGAGGTCGGGGTGTGGCGGGCGGCCTGGGCGGCGAGCACGTCCTCCTCGTTCTCCTCGGCCGGATCGGTCTCGTCCTCGGCGGTCTCAGCGGCGGGGACCGCGGGCTCGGGGGTCAGGGGCAGGTCCTGGGTGTTCTCCTCCTCGTGGAGCATCTCCTCGAGATCGACCACCGCGCTGAGGTGGGGGCGCTCGTCCAGGACGGTGTTGATGTCGATCGTGGAGGTCGTCCCACGGCCGGTGGAGCGGGGGTCCTCCAGGGCGGTGGCCAGCAGCTCCTTGATCCGCTCGCCCTCCTCGGGGGTGATCTTCTGCGGGCGCAGGTGCTGATTGACCGGGAGCAGGTCGGCGTGGTCCTCGTCCTCGAGGTTCAGGATCCAGTCGGAGGCCAGGGGGTTGGCGGTGGTGACCGCGGCGATGCCCAGCCGCGGGATGGCGCCGGCCAGGTCGGTGAGGCGACGAGCCTGGGCGGGGGTGGGCTCCAGGCCCAGCAGGACGATCTCGGGACCGAAGGCCTCTTCCTGGTTGGCGGCGCGGGCCTGGTCGAGGGTGGCGGCGTCCTGCTCGTCGAGGGCGCGGCGAATGTCCTTGGCCTTGCCGTCGAGCTGGCCGATCAGCTGGTCCAGGTCGTCGATCTGGCGGACGCGGCCGTCGCTGACGACCTTGGCCAGGCCGTCGGCGACTCCGACGAGCGTGATGGTGACGTTCTCGGACCAGCTGGAGGTGGCCAGCTCCACGGCCATGGCATCGAGGACCTGGGTTGTCAGCTGGGGGTCGCCGTCGATGCCGAGGGTGCCCAGGCGCTCGAGGTCGAGCAGGACCTGGGAGCGAGTGTCGTCCTGGCCAACGGTGACCAGCGAGGGGTAGGGGGCGGCGGGCAGGTCGGGGTCGATGTCGATGGAGCCGGAGGCCAGCGTCCAGACGACGCCGTCGTCGGTCTCGGCCACGAAGGGCTCGGGCAGCTGCGCGGGGGCCATGAGGTAGAGGGCGATCTGCTCGGGCGAGACGCGCACGAGGAACAGCTCAGGCAGGTCCTGGCCGTTCTCGTGGGCCCAGCGGGCCAGCCAGCGCTGGACGACGTCGAGCTCCTCAGCCTGCTCGGGCTCGGCGACCACGCGCAGCTGGGTCTCCAGCTGCGCGGTCTGCTCCTCGGGCATGGGGACGGACTGGCCGGGCTGACGGCGGCGGCGCTGGAGCTGGCGGCGCAGGCCGACGATGCCCAGCAGTCCGGCCGCGGCGAAGGCGCCGATGCCGCCGATGGTGGCCCATGCGGGGACCTCCTCCGGGGCAGCCTGCTCCTGGTGGGAGGACAGATCGGCGGGGGCCGGCGCGGTCTGCGTGAACGCGCCGCCGGGGACGGCGGAGGGGCCCTCCTGCTCGGCGGGGGCCATGGAGGGTGCCGCAGACACGGCCTCGCCGGGCAGCGGGTGCTGGGCGTCCTGGGCCGGCGTGGAGTCCGAGGCGGCGCTCGGGGCGGCGGCCGCCTCGGGGGCCGGCGTGGCCGAGTCGTCGGCAGGGGCGGAGGGTTCGGCCGACGCCGATGCGGAGGGCGCCGCCGGAGCGGGGGCCGCCTGGGCGTCCGTGTCGGCCTGCGCCGGAGCGGGGGCCTGCTGGGAGGGGGCCGGTGTCGCGGAGGTGGAGCCGGCGCCGGTGGGGCCGTCGGGCAGCTCCACGGTCCAGCCGGTCATGATGAGGTCGGGATCGGTGAGGGTCTGGCCGTCGGCCTGGGGCGTGGAGCGCATCTGCTCGGCGAGCTCGCCCCACCGGCTGCCCTGGCCCAACTCGTCCCGGGCGATGCCCCAGAGCGTGTCGCCCTCCTGCACGGTGTAGGTCCGCTCCCCCGCGGCGGCAGGGGCGTCCTGGGTCGTGTCCTGGGTGGTCTGGCCCTCCTGGGCCATGGCGACGGCGGCGGGAGCGGAGGCGGTGTCCTGCGGGGTCAGGGCGAAGGCGGGGCTGCCACCGCCAAGAGCGAGCACGGCGGCGATCAGCGCGCCGGCCAGGGCCTGCTGCGGGCGCAGCGCTCCGCCCAGGTTGGGGGTCTCGACGCGGCGGATGAGGCTGATCACCTCGACCACGAGCGAGTAGACGAAGGAGGCCCAGAAGCCCCACGCGATCAGGGGCAGCACGGTGCCCATCAGGAACGTGCCGCCGAAGTCGATGCCGGTCAGGGCCTGCTGGAGCTCGGCAGTGCTGGGGATGGGGTTGCCGACCAGCAGGATCAGGGCGGCGGGGATGCCGACCACCAGGGCGGTCAGGGCCAGCAGGGCCGCAAGGCCTTTGAGGGTACGCATGGGGCGTGTCTCCGCTCGCGTGGGTAGAGGTCTTCACGGGGTAGAAGGCTGGGGCAGTCCCCCGATGTCCCTTCTAAGTTGATCTGAGGTCAGTTTAGGCGGTGAGGTGGGCCACCTCAAGGCTGTCACGCTCCGCGCCACCTTGCCGGAACAGCATCCGCATGGCCGCCAGGGCCGCGATTCGAGCCGGAGACTCCACTCCCGCGGCCGCCGCGCGCGCTCGCGCATCCGCCTGGCGATCCCGGTGCATCGCCTCGCGCGCCGCCTCCGCCCGCTCACGAGCCCGGGCAGAGGCTGAGGCGAGCACGAGCCCGCCGGCGTCCTTCCAGTGCTCCAGACGCCACCGCAGGTAGCCGCGAGCTCGAGCGGTGTCCTGGCCGGCGTCCAGGCTGTGGAGCCGGTGCGCGCCCTGGGGGGTGTGGTCCAGTGCGTGGAGAAGGTCGGCCGGGGTCCAGCCGGCCTCGAGGAAGGGACGGATCAGCGAGCGGACGTCCCGGGCCGAGAGCACGCGCAGACCCAGAGCCCGATCCTGGACGGTGCGGGCGGCGGCCAGCTGCTGACGACGGGTGGCCACTGCGCGGTTGCAGGGCCAGAGCTCGACGAGTCCGCGGTCGCGCGCGTGCGTGGTTCCTCTACGAGTTCTAGTAAGTGAATCCTCTAGCGAGGAAGGGTGCCAGTTTTTCTCCACAGCCCCACGGATCCGACGCTGACCTGCACGCTCCCGTGCTTCGGCCGCGGCGTCGGCACGGTGCCTAGCGAGGATCTTCTCCACGTCCAGGTGGGCGGTGCAGCACAGCACGTAGACCGCCGCCTCGTTGATCCGCTTGCCACGCTCGTCCGGGGTCGCGTAGGCGGCAGAGCGTCCGGCGGCGACGCGTCCGATCACCCCGTGTCGCATCAGCCAGGCGATGGCCGCGGTCACCGTCGAGGCGCTCCGGCCGATCATCTTCGCCAGGCGCTTGTGCCCGGGACGGGAGATCATCTTCGACCAGTCCGCGCAGGCCGCCAGCGCACCCACCAGAGATTCCATCAGCCGCCGACGGATCCGGGAGAGGTCCTGCCAGGCAGGCAGTGCCCGCAGGGCGGGAACGGCGTCGCCCAGGTGCTCCAGACGCCGGGAGCCGGCGGGCACCGCGGCCAAGATCACGTCGATGTCGCCCTCCCGGGCACGCGAGGGCCGGCGCCAGTTCTGACGGCACGGATTCGTGATCCGACCCCGCACGGGCCGGGCTGGTTTCTGGCGATGGCGCAGCAGTCGGGCGAGGGTGGACTCCCCCAGGCACGGCGCCGAGGACACGGCCGACGGGAGGGGGGACGTGTCGCGGAGAGGGATTTTGGGTAGACTCGGGCACGACAAGAGAGACGTACCTCCTTCAGGTACACCTTGAGATCCAGCCCGTGTCGCCAAACACGGAGCCGGAACTCGAATCCAGAACCGAATGCCATGCCGGGTAAGCACTAGGGCATTCGGAACAACTTCAAACGTCAGTCACTACCTGTCGTCAGCAGGTCTTGACTCCAAGAAGCGGATCCGCGCCAACGGGTCCGCTTCTTGCTTTTTATGCGGATTTCAGGTCAAACGCCTCCTGGCCGTGCTCTTCGGGAATCTCGTGGGCGTCCAGATGCTCCGTAACCAAGGCGGTCACGTAGTCGTTGATGCTCTCGCCGGTGTACTCCACCCAGGCGTGCAACTTGGCCTCATAGCTACGGGGGATGCGCGCGGTCACATTGAAGCGGTCGCCGCGAGACGGGCGGCCGCCACGATGCCGGCGGGGCGTGGCTGTGGTGGGGCTCATGCGATCACCATACTTGTTTCAGCTTCCACAAGCGGAGCGGTCCTAGCGGGACACGCCGGAGCAGATCTGCGACCTGCTCCGGCGCACGCGTCACGGGCGGACGTTCAACGACTGGAACTCGCCGATCCGCACGTCCTGCGATGAGCGCGTGAGGGTCTCGATCACCCCGGACTGGCCCTGGGCCGTCCACTCCACAGACCACGTCGTGATCGCCGTGACCTTGTAGGTGGGGTTGGACATCTTCATGTACGTGTGCCCGCAGTCCGGGGACTCCTGCTTGCCGAAGCGGTCCTCGTAGACGGTGCCGGGACCGTCGCAGACCACCTGCGTCCCATCGCCCATGTCCCAGGTGACGTGCACCGGCCGCGCCGTGGCCTGCACGGCGATCCCGTTCACGTCCTTGGAGACCGTGTACGGCCCCCACGCCTGCGGATCGTCAGGGTTCCCGACCCACATCCACGCCGGCAGACCCACAGCACCCGTGCCGTTTTCCGCCACCGGGTACGGCACCATGCCGATCTCGATGCCCTTGAGCTGCATCTCCTTCACGACTGTCTGGGCGGCCTGGCGGATCTCCCCCGGCCCGGCCTGCGTGGAATCCATCCAGCGCGTCTTCACTGGCTGACCGAGCGTCAGCCCATCGCTCGGGTTGCACTGCTCCCACGCGCCCCGTTCTGGATCCTTGCCCGCCGGCGGAGTCGGCTGCGGCGACATGTTCACCCACACGCAGTCATTGACCGGGTCGTAGTTCACGTCACAGCGGTACGGGACGCTGTCGCCAGGCAGAGGCTCGTTGATCTCGCAGAAGTTCGCCCGCTGCGGGGCCTTCCC
>NZ_JAGXJK010000359.1:0-244 GCF_019091605.1 Micrococcus sp. GbtcB5 | reverse complement strand
CCACCGCGCCGACCGGCTGCACGCAGACGGTGGCGCGGCCCTCGGCCGGCTGGGCGAGGCGCTCCGCCGTCGTCTGGATGATCTCCAGGAGCGGGGCGTGCTCCTCCGCCGGGCGCCGCAGGATCTCGGTGGAGAGCATGTAGAGCGTGACCACGGGGATCCCGGCCTCGTCGCACCAGCCGATGCAGTCGAGGATGCGCTCGGCGCCGGCCTGGGGGGCCTGCGGCGTGGGCGCTCCGGACGC
>NZ_JAGXJK010000358.1:0-244 GCF_019091605.1 Micrococcus sp. GbtcB5 | reverse complement strand
CCTTCGTGCACTTCCTGGTCGAGAAGGGCCACGTGGACCGGGCCCCCGGCCGGGCGATCACCACCGGCACGCGCGCCGGCGTGAAGGCCGTGACCCGGCTCGAGCACGGCTACGCGAACGACATGGGCCCCTGGTCCTACCTCGACCCCGAGCTGGCGGAGGAGGCGGCGTCGGACGCGATGGTCCTCGCCCACGGCCTCACCGATCCGCGTCCGGCGCTGAGCATCTCGATGGGCAACCCCCA
>NZ_JAGXJK010000357.1:0-244 GCF_019091605.1 Micrococcus sp. GbtcB5 | reverse complement strand
GGTGCATGAGACGTCCTACGAGCGGGTGCGTCGGCTGTGCGTGGAGGAGCGGCGCCCGGTCGCGATCTTCGCGGACCTCCAGGGCCCCAAGGTCCGCCTCGGCCGCTTCACCGACGGCCCGCATCTGCTCGAGAGGGGCGGTCGGATCACCATCACCACCCGGGACGTGCCCGGGACCCGCGAGCTGGTGGGCACCACCCACAAGGGGCTGCCCGGGGGCGTCGCCCCCGGTGTCGTGCTCCTG
>NZ_JAGXJK010000356.1:0-244 GCF_019091605.1 Micrococcus sp. GbtcB5 | reverse complement strand
CGCACCGGCCCCGCGTCGCCGGCCGCGGGGGCGGCTTCGGGAGCGGGGGTCGCCTCCGGGGCGGGGGCCGGTGCCGCCTCCGGGATGGGCTCTGCCGCGGTGCCGCACTCCCCGGTGAACCTGCCGACGCCGTTCGCCCGGGCCTGCTCCCACGCCGCCTCGACCTCGGGCAGGAAACGGTCGTTGCCGTCGGAGACCGCCGGCTCGCCGTAGCCCAGGCGGGCCATCTCGGCGTTGACCAGGA
>NZ_JAGXJK010000355.1:0-244 GCF_019091605.1 Micrococcus sp. GbtcB5 | reverse complement strand
CGGCCCGGTCCCGGCCCCGGCGAGCGCCTCGCCGGCCGGACGCAGCGCGCCGTCGGTCCCGACGACGACGCCCTCGCCCATCAGCGCCAGGGCCACGTGGGAGAGGGGGGCGAGGTCACCGGAGCAGCCCAGGGAGCCGAACACGCGCACGGCGGGGGTGATGCCCGCGTTGAGCATGGCCACGAAGGTCTCGACCCCCACGGGGCGCACGCCCGTGCGGCCGGAGGCCAGCGTGGTGGCCCGC
>NZ_JAGXJK010000354.1:0-244 GCF_019091605.1 Micrococcus sp. GbtcB5 | reverse complement strand
GCAAAACTTCGTCAGGTCACAGTCGTCGAAGGTAGCGTTGAGCACGTCGAGGTCTTTCAGATGGCTGTGTAGGAACTTCCATCATCGGAAGGCCTCGACCTCTATCCAGCTATCGACGCGCCACTTCCCCGAGCCCCCCGTCTACACCCTCGATTGTGAAGAGCCCGTTTGCAAGACCCCCTGAGCCGCTAGATCATGCGGCTCGCGAGACCGCTCCCCAGTGGCGTTCCCACGCTAAGGGCGC
>NZ_JAGXJK010000353.1:0-245 GCF_019091605.1 Micrococcus sp. GbtcB5 | reverse complement strand
CGAAATCGTTCGTAAACAACAATTAAAACAACTGACTGATAAAATAACTGACATTAAAAGATCATACTACACACAAATGTATTAAAAATATATTCTTAAGGAGCAAAACCTTCATGAAATTTAAGGCATTCTTTTTAACTATCACTATTCAAAAACGTAAGCTTTCTCAGAATGAAATTTTACGTGAACAACACATTCAAACTATTATGGACGAAGTAAAAGAGCACCAAGCCTCTTATTACAGC
>NZ_JAGXJK010000352.1:0-245 GCF_019091605.1 Micrococcus sp. GbtcB5 | reverse complement strand
TATGTTTAAGGAGATATGGAGTTTAAGTGATCAAGTCGTATTGCTGACACGATTGGGAGAACTATTAGAAAAAGGATACTCCCTTTTGCAGGCATTAGAATTTTTCCGGTTTCAATTACCTTTAGAAAAGAAAGTACAATTGCTGCGCATGATTGATGGATTAAAAGATGGAAAAAGTCTACACGATTCTTTTCATCAATTAAAGTTTCATCAGGAGATGTTAAGTTATTTATTTTATGCCGAGA
>NZ_JAGXJK010000351.1:0-245 GCF_019091605.1 Micrococcus sp. GbtcB5 | reverse complement strand
GGGGTGACCCCGCAGCGCGGGGCCGTCGCCGCCATGCGCCTGGACGCCGACGCCGCCCCCGTGGCCGAGCGGACCCTCCCCGCCGAGGGCCTGCGCACCGCGGACGGCCCCGTCACGGACAAGGGCGCCAGGGTGAACTCCGTGGCCGTCTCCGGCGGCGTGATGGCCGTCGCCGTGGAGACCGCCGAGAAGACCGACCACGGCTGGGACGTGTTCTTCGACACCACCACCCTGCGCTACCTCGG
>NZ_JAGXJK010000350.1:0-245 GCF_019091605.1 Micrococcus sp. GbtcB5 | reverse complement strand
TTTTTCTATTGGAAAAGGTGAATTAGTTGCTCTTATTGGTGCAAATGGTGCCGGGAAAAGTACGACGATTAAAACGATGCTCGGTTTACTTGTAAATATGAATGGTGAAATATCATTCGGTGAAAAAAAGAACCCATATGCATATGTGCCGGAGCATCCGACATATTAGGATTATTTAACGCTTTGGGAACATATTGAACTATTAATGGCTGCTCGTGAGAATGAGGTAGGAAGCTGGGATAGGA
>NZ_JAGXJK010000035.1:0-13863 GCF_019091605.1 Micrococcus sp. GbtcB5 | reverse complement strand
TCTGTGCGCTCGGCCTCACACGCCGGGAACAGCTCACCACGTTACTCCTCGCTCTCTGGGCCGTGGCCAGCGTGGGCCTGAGCGTGGGGCTCATCCTCTGGCGGTCCGCTGGCTCAGGCCTGGCGGACGTCCTGCTGACCGCCACGATCGCCGAGTACGCTCCCCTTTTCGCGAGCGGCGCCCTCCTCTTCCTGAGCCGCGAACGCGGCCGCCTCGACCCGCGCCTGGCCCTGACCCTGCCGTCGGCGCTGGCCACCGCACTCATCGTCCAGGGCCCGGGCCACGCGATCATGCTGACCGTCCCGATCGTGATCTTCGTGGTCGTCGTCATGCGCGAGCGCACCGCCGTGCTGCGCACTGCGCCGTTGCAGTTCCTCGGACGGGTCTCGTACGGGTGGTACCTGCTGCACCAGAACATCGGCTACGCGATGATCTCGCTGACCCAGGACCGGGTCCTGGGCTTCCTCATCGCATTCCCGCTCACGCTCGGACTGGCGTGGGCGCTGTACGAGCTGGTGGAGGTTCGCCTGAGCCGCGTCCTGCGGCGGCGGCTGCTCCCCCGGCGTCGGACGGCCTGACCCGGCTCAGCCCTCCGGCGCGAAGATCGCGTCGACCACCTGCTGCGCCCACTCGAGCAGCGGGACGTCCACGAGGTCCTGACCCATGACCGGCTTGGTCTTGGGCCGCGGGATGAGGACGCCGTTCAGGGCCGGCTTGACCTGGGCGCCCTTGTACATGCGGGTCAGGCGCATCTGACGGGACTCCGGCAGGTCCGCGACGGGGCCGAACTTCACGTTCTGCCCCAGCAGCATCACCTCGGTGACGCCCGCGGCCCGCGCCCGGTTGCGGAACCGGGCGACGGCGACGAGCGCCTCCACCGGCTCCGGCAGCGGGCCGTAGCGGTCCTTGAGCTCCTCCACCACGGCGTCCACGGCGGCGTCGTCCGCGGCCTGGGCGAGGTTGCGGTACATCTCCAGGCGCAGCCGCTCCCCCGGCACGTAGTCGTGCGGCAGGTGGGCGTTGACCGGCAGCTCCACCTTCACCTCGGCGGGCGCGGTGTCCTCCTCGCCCTTGAAGTCGGCCACGGCCTCGCCCACCATCCGCAGATACAGGTCGAAGCCCACGCCGGCGATGTGGCCGGACTGCTCCCCGCCCAGCAGGTTGCCGGCGCCGCGGATCTCGAGGTCCTTCATGGCCAGCTGCATGCCCGCCCCGAGCTCGTTGTGGGTGGCCACGGCCTTGAGCCGTTCGAGGGCCACCTCGCCCAGGGGCTTCTGCGGGTCGTACAGGAAGTACGCATAGGCCCGCTCGCGGCCACGGCCCACGCGGCCGCGCAGCTGGTGCAGCTGGGAGAGGCCGTAGCGATGGGCGTCCTCCACGATCAGGGTGTTGGCGTTGGCGATGTCCAGGCCGGTCTCGATGATGGTGGTGGAGACGAGCACGTCGAACCTCCGCTCCCAGAAGTCCACCATGATCTGCTCGAGCCGGGCCTCGCTCATCTTGCCGTGGGCGACGGCGATCCGCGCCTCCGGCACCAGCTCGGCGATGCGCTTGGCCACCTTGTCGATGGTGGTGACGCGGTTGTGCACGTAGAACACCTGACCCTCGCGCATCAGCTCGCGGCGGATGGCCGCGGTGACCTGCTGATCCGAGTACGGGCCCACCGAGGTGAGCACGGGGTGGCGCTCCTCCGGGGCGGTGGCCAGCGTGGAGGTCTCACGGATGCCGGTGAGGGACATCTCGAGGGTGCGCGGGATGGGCGTGGCGGACATGGCGAGCACGTCCACGTTGGTGCGCAGCTTCTTCAGCGCCTCCTTGTGCTCGACGCCGAAGCGCTGCTCCTCGTCCACGATCACCAGGCCCAGGTCCTTGAACTGCACCTGGTCGGAGAGCAGCCGGTGGGTGCCGATCACCACGTCCACCTCGCCGTGCGCGAGCCCCTCGACGACCTCCTTGGACTCCTTGGCGGTCTGGAACCGGGAGAGCGCGGCCACCTTGACGGGGAAGCCGGCGAACCGGTCGGAGAACGTCTGGTGGTGCTGGCGGGCGAGCAGCGTCGTCGGGACGAGCACGGCCACCTGCTTGCCGTCCTGCACCGCCTTGAACGCGGCGCGCACGGCCACCTCGGTCTTGCCGAAGCCGACGTCGCCGGAGACGAGCCGGTCCATGGGGACGGCCGCCTCCATGTCCTTCTTGACGTCCTCGATGGTGGTCAGCTGGTCCGGCGTCTCGATGAACGGGAACGCCTCCTCCAGCTCGCCCTGCCACGGGGTGTCCGGGGCGAACGCGTGGCCGCGGGAGGCCATGCGGGCCGAGTACAGGCGGATGAGCTCGCCGGCGATCTCGCGGGTGGCGCGCTTGGCCTTGGACTTGGTCTGCGCCCAGTCCGAGCCGCCCATCTTGGACAGCGACGGCGTCTCCCCGCCCACGTAGGTGGAGATCAGGTCGAGCTGGTCGGTGGGCACGAACAGCCGGTCGCCGGGGGCGCCGCGCTTCGAGGGCGCGTACTCGAGCACGAGGTACTCGCGGTAGGACTCCTCGGCGCCGGGGGCGGTGCGCGGGCCGCCGGTGACCTTGCGACGCTGCAGCTCCACGAAGCGGGCGATGCCGTGCTGGGAGTGCACCACGTGGTCGCCGGGCTGCAGGGCCAGCGGGTCGACGGCGTTGCGCCGCTTCCGGGCCAGCCGCGCCCCGGGGGCGCGCGTGCCCGCGGTGCGGTGCCGGCCGAAGAGGTCGTGCTCCGTGATCAGGGCGATCTGCGCGTCCGGGATCGTGAAGCCGGAGCCGACGGGCGCCGCCGCGATGGAGACCCGCCCTGGGGCGAGGTCCGCGGGCAGGGGCCCGTCCACCACGGAGGCCGTGAGGCCGGCCTCCGCGTTGAGCTCGGCGAGACGGCGGGCGGAGCCGGGGCCGTCGGTGAGGACCACGGCATGCCACCCCTCCGCGAGCCGGACACGGGTGTGCGCGACCATGGCCTCGATGTCGCCCGAGAAGGTCTGCGGGACGCCGAGGGTGGCGCGCAGGGTGGCGGCGTCGGGCAGCAGCTCCTCGTCCGAGACCAGCGCGGTGACGGACCAGAACCCCTGGTCCTGCTCGAGGGCGGCCGCGCGGAGTTCGGCCACCGTGAGGAAGCCTCCCGCGGCGGACTGGTCCGCCCCGGCCACGTCCACCGGGGCGACCGCGCCCTGCGCGGCGCCGGCCCACGCGGCCTGGAGGAACTCCTCGTTGGTGGCCAGCAGGTCGTCGGCGCGGCCGCGCAGGCGCTCGGGCTCCACGAGGACGGTCAGCGAGCCTGCGGGCAGCATGCGGGGCAGCGACGTCATGGCCTCGGCCAGCAGCGGGGAGAGGGACTCCATGCCCTCCACGGCCACGCCCTCGGCGATCCGGTCCAGCATGTCCGCGGCGGCGGGCATGGCCGGGATCAGCTCCTTCGCGCGCCGGCGCACGTGGTCGGTGATGAGCAGTTCGCGGCACGGGGGCGCGTACAGCTCGGAGGGGTGGCCCGAGCCGTCCTCCGTGGTGTCCTCGAGGGAGCGCTGGTCCGCCACGGAGAACCAGCGCATCTGCTCCACCTCGTCGCCGAAGAACTCGATGCGCACGGGGTAGTCCTCGGTGGGCGGGAACACGTCGATCAGCCCGCCACGCACGGCGAACTCGCCGCGACGGCTGACCATGTCCACGCGCGAGTAGGCGGCGTCCGCGAGCGCGGCCACCACGCCGTCGAAGTCCCGCTCCTCCCCCGTCCGCAGGGTCACGGGGCTCAGCTCGCCGAGCCCGGCCACGAGGGGCTGCAGCACGGCGCGCACGGGGGCGACGACGACGCGCAGCGGGCCCTCCGCGTGCTCCTCCGGGTGCGCGAGGCGGCGCAGCACGGCCAGGCGGGCGCCCACGGTGTCCGAGCGCGGCGACAGGCGCTCGTGGGGCAACGTCTCCCAGGACGGGAACAGCGCGGCGGCACCGGCGGGGGCCCAGGCGGCGAGGTCGGTCACGAGGTCCTCGGCCTCGCGGGTGGTCGCGGTGACCACGAGGACGGCGGCGCGCTCGCCGTGGCCCTCGGCCAGCGCCTCGGCGAGGACGGTCAGCAGGGGCGCGCGGGCGCCGTCGGGCAGGCCGATCTCCAGCTCGACGCCCCGGGCCTCGAGCGGCCGGGCGGCGGAGGCGGCGGACGCCTCGATGGCGCGTTCGGCGCGCAGGCGCGGCAGCAGCGGGGCGAGGACGGGGGTGGTCTCGGGGGCGCTCATGCGCGGACCTCCGGGGTGGCGGTGGAGCCGTCCGTGGCGGCGGGCAGTTCGGTGGTCATGATCTCCCGGATCTCTTCGAGGAAGGCGAGGACGTCGTCGGCGCCGCCCACCGGGCCGCCGGCGGTGAGCCGGTCCGTGCCGAGCAGCACCGCGGTGGGGAACGAGTGCAGACCGAGGGCCCGCGAGGCGGCGCCGGCCGGGTCGGCGAGCACGAGCGACGCGTCGACGGCGCCGCTGTGGATCGCCCCCTCGGCGCCGGGGGCGTGCTGGGGCATGAGGACCCGCAGCCGGACCGGCCCGAGCGCGTCCTTGAACTCGTCCAGCCGCTCGATCACCCGCGCGCAGGAGCCGCACCCCGTGGACAGGCGCAGGGCCACCACGGCCCCGTCCGCGACCAGCCGGTGCAGACCGGTGTACTCGCCGTCCGCGACCACGACGGCGTCCGGGAACGGGTGGCGTTCGGGCTCGGCGGCGTCGGCCGGGTCGACGGCGGCCGGGGCCTCGGGCGTGGGCGTCGCCGGGGCGGCGTCGGGTGCGGCCGGGACGGACTCGCGCCCGGCCAGGAACGCGGCGGTCGCGAGCAGCACGGACACGAGCAGGGCCCACGCCCACGCCCCGGCGCCGAAGGCGGTGAGCGGCTGCCAGGCCAGGCCCGCGCCGTGCACCGCCAGCGAGACGATCCCCTCGGCCAGGGCCAGGACGGCGAGGGCCAGGAAGACGACGTTGCGGACCACGGTGGTGCGGGAGATCGGGGCGGCCAAGGCATCGCCGAAGCAGCCGCACGAGACGCGGTCGTCCTGGGCCCGGACCACGAGCGCGAGGAAGGCGGCGAAGAGGGCCACGGCCACCAGGCCGACGACGGGACGCAGCAGGGTGAAGGGCTGCAGGAGGGCGGCGGCGAGCAGCAGCTCGAGCCAGGGGAACGCGCGCGCCAGGCTGGGGGCCGCGAACGGGCGGGGCACCCTGAGTCGGGTGAACGTGGCCTGCACGTCCTCGCCGGAACGGAGCTTCGCCGTCCCGCTCAGGAGCATGATGAGGGCCACGGCCCAGAGTGCCGACATGGCGGACACACCTTCCAGGGGGTTCACGAGGGGTCGCGCGGCCGGTCCCGGCGCCGTGCACGGGACCCGGGGCGCGGAGGCCAGCATATAAGGTGAGGGATGGACGCCCATCGCCGTCGGCGAACCGGTGCCGGCCCTCGCACGGCCCGCCGGGCGCTGCCCGACTTGACCCCGAGGAGACACCGTGGCCTTTTCCGCTCAGCAGTCCATCCCGCACCCGCCGGCGGCCGTGGCGGCCGCCCTGGCGTCCGAGGACTTCCACCGTTCCGTGGTCGAGTCCTTCGGCGGCTCCCTGGTCTCGTTCTCCGTGGAGGGCTCCCCGGAGGGCGCGATGACCGTCACCACCGTGCGCTCCCTGCCCGCGGACCGCATCCCGGACCGGGTCCCGGACATGGCCCGCAAGCTCATCGGCTCCGCCCTCCAGGTGGAGCAGGTGGAGCGCTGGGACGCACCCGCCGCGGACGGCTCCCGCGCCGGCACCACCACCATCACCGTGCCCTCCGCCAAGGCGACGGCGGACGGCGCCCTCCGCCTGACCGCCGCCGGTGAGGGTTCCCAGTTCTCCGTGGACGGCACCCTCGTCTGCCGGATTCCGCTGGTGGGCTCGAAGCTCGCCGCGAAGGCCGAGCCGATGGTCGGCAAGGTCGTCGATCGTCAGGCCCGGGCGCTGTCCTCGTGGCTCGAGCGTGACAGCGGAGCCACGCGCAGTTGATCTCGTTCTCCCGTCGCCCGGCGCTGTCGAGCTCGGCTCCGCCTGCCCGGCGGGGGCGCCGGGCCCTCCCCTCGCCGGACGCCGTGCTCATCGTGTGCACCGGCAACGTGTGCCGCTCGGCCTATGCGAGCCGGGCCCTGCAGGGCCGGCTGGCGGTCCTGGCCCCCGGCCGGGTGGAGGTCGGCAGCGCCGGCTCCCAGCCGAACCAGGCACTGACGGTGCCGCCGCCGCTCGTGCGGCTCGGCGCCGAGGCCGGCGTCACCGGGCTGGAAGGCCACCGTCCCGCCGCGTTGCAACCGTTCATGGTGGCGGAGGCGGATCTCGTGTTGGCCGCGGCTCAGGAGCACATGCGCTTCGCACTTCAAGAAGTGCCGCAGGCCGTCGCGCGGGTGTTCACCGTGCTGGAGCTCGCGGCGCTGGTCCGCGCCGTGGACGCACGAGAGGGACGGGACTGGATCCCCGCCGGTCGCGGGGTGCGTGCGTTCGCGGCGGAGGCGGCCCGCCACCGGGCCCTCGTGCGGTCGACCGCCCAGCCCCTCGACGTCGTGGACCCGTTCCGCGGGCCGGTGGAGGGGTACGCGGAGATGATCCAGATCATGGATCCTGCCCTGGAGACCATCGCGGATGCCCTGGCCCGTGCCGTGACCCCGACCCCCTGAGCGTGGGGCTGCACCCCCGTCGAGGATGTCGCGGGGCGGGAGGTCAGTGGAACGCCTGCTGGGCGGGCTCGAGCCCGTCCGTGACGAGCTTCTCGACGGCGTCCGCCGCACGGTCCACGTGCAGGGGCAGGACGTCCTGCTCGGGCTTGGTGAAGGGGCGCAGCACGAAGTCGGCCACGTCCATGCGGCCCGGGGGTCGGCCGATGCCGACGCGCACGCGGGCGTAGTCCTTCGTGCCGAGCGAGGCGGTGATGGACTTCAGGCCGTTGTGGCCGCCCTCTCCCCCGCCGCGCTTGAGGCGCAGGGTGTCGAACGGGATGTCCAGCTCGTCATGGACCACCACGAGGTCCTCGGGGCCGATCCCGTAGAAGGACGCCAGCGCGGAGACGGGGCGTCCGGAGACGTTCATGTAGCCGGTGGACTTCGCGAGCACGACCCGCGGTCCCCCGATGTCGAGGCGACCCGTGGCCACCACGGCGCCGGCCCGGTGGCGGGTGAACCCGACCCCCATGCGGGAGGCGAGCTCATCCGCCACCATCTGGCCGACGTTGTGACGGGTGCGCTCGTACTCGGGCCCGGGATTGCCGAGCCCGACGATGAGCGTGGTCCCCGTCGTCATGGCGTGATCAGTCCTCGGAGCCCTTGGACTCGCCCTCGGCAGACTCGGCGGCCTGCTCCTCCTGCACGGACTCGTCGCCGAGGTCCTGCTCGACGACCTCGTTGACGGTGGCGATGACGATGTCGTCCTCGAGCTGCAGGGTGGCGCCGGCGGGGACCTGCACGTCCGGGGCGTACACGTGGTCGCCGGCCTCGCGGCCCTCGACGGAGATGGTGACGGCCTCGGGCAGGTCGGTGGCGTCGGCCTCGACCGGCACGGTGGCGTAGTCCAGCACGTACTCGGTGCCGGGGGCGACCTCGCCCTCGACCTGCACGGTGACCTCGACGATGACCTTCTCGCCGCGGCGGACCGCGATGAGGTCCAGGTGGTCCACGGTGTCCTTGATGGCGTGGCGCTGGATGTCCTTGGGCAGGACCAGGTGCTCCTCGCCGGCCTCATTCACGACGGTCAGCAGGGCGTTGGGGTTGCGGACGGCCAGGGTGGTCTCCTGGGCCGGCAGCAGCAGGTGCACGGGCTCCTGGCCGTGGCCGTAGACGACGGCGGGGATCAGGCCGGCGCGGCGGGCCTGGCGGGCGGCGCCCTTGCCGAAGTCGGTGCGGCGGGTGACCTTGATCTTGAGCTGGTCAGACATGATGCGTCCTCCTGTGGGGGTCTCGGCCGCGCAGCCGGGGGCGGCGCGGGATGCGGCCAGGAGGGGGCTTCAGTGCCGCAGCGGGTCAGCATGCTGACGCGCGGCGGCGGCCTCGTCGATCACGGAGCGCACGCTCCCTCGCCTGGGCAACCCGGACAGGATAGCACCGGTGGTGCTCGACGCGTTCAGCGGCCCGCGCGTCGGGACCGCTCGATGATGCGGTCCAGCTTGCGGCGGTGGGCCCGGTCCTTCGCGGGGGCGCCATGGTCCTCCTCGTCCTCCTGGGCGCTCAGCAGGAGTCCGCAACCGAGCACGATGGCGCCGAAGATCGTGATGAACACCTCCCCCAGCTGGAGCGAGGCCACGAGGATGCTGAGGGCGGCCGCTTCGACGGCGACACGGGAAGGCGAGCGGTGCGTCCGGGCGAAGGGCCGCAGGCACAGCCAGAGGTAGGCGCCGACCACCACGATCAGGAACGGCCAGCCGCCCTCGACCAGGAGACCCAGGTAGGAGTTGTGGAAGAACATGGACACGTGGTCCAGGTCCACGAATGCCGTGGAGAGGCCCTGGCCGAAGAAGGACGTCTCCGCCACCTTCTCCACGGACGCCGCCTGGATCTGCGCCCGGAACCAGTCCGTGCCCGTGCGGTCGCCGAAGATCCCGAGGTCGGCCAGGTTCTCCTCAGCCCAGCTGACGAACCAGCCCATGACGACCACCAGCGCGATACGGAGGGCCCGCCCCAGGTAGGGGCTCACGAAGATCCACGCGACCGCGCAGAACAGCGCGGCCATCGAGGTCCGAGAGCCGGTGAGGAAGGTCAGGGCGGAGCCGGCGCCCAGCACGAGGAGCTTTGGGCCCATGCGCTGCATGGTGGCCACGAGCAGCACGGGCAGGAGCGCGTAGAAGAGGCCGGAGACGTTCTTGTCCCCCAGGAACCCAGTGAGGTACCCGCCGTAGGTGTCCGGGACCAGGCCCGCGTAGAAGAGGGGCACGTTGATCAGTGCACCGGCCGTCATCCCGTAGAGGACGCCCTTGATGTCGATCCGCTCGCTGGCGATGGCGTAGATCAGCAGGATCAGGAGCGTGATCCTGGTGGCCCGACGCGTGGGGTCAAGGTCGTTGTGCACGGTCACCGCGACGAGATACACCACCAGGGCCAGCGCGACGAGGGCCAGCACACCGTAATGCGAGAGGTCCCGGCGGGGCTGCCGGAACGAGGCCAGGAGCAGCAGAAGGATCGCGGAGAACTCCGCGAACGGGATCGGCAGGCCCGGAGCGGTGAACGCCTCCATCACCAGGCCGACCGCCAGTACGGCCTCGAACAGCCGCGGTGAGGCCGGCGTGACCAGCGGGTTCCACGGGGAGCTGGCCCACGCGGCCTGACCGTCCGGGACGAGGCCGAGCGAGGCGTGGCCCCGGGCAGGCCGAGCCTCGGGTGGCACCACGGCCCCCACAGCGCGGGCAGCCGTCCGGTCACGGGGCGTGCTCGAGCGCATGGTGCGGAACCTTTCATGGACGCCGGGCGATACTCGGCTCAGCGTAGCGCGGTGGGGGCGTCGTCCTCGGGTCCTCAGACCGTGCGGCGGGTCTTGATACCGTGGACCTGTGCGTTTCCTGGCCACAACGGCCCGCGCATCCCCGCCCATGACCCCCGAGGTGCTCCGTGACGATCGTCGACTTCTTCCGCCTGCTGCGCGTCAACCTCCTCCTGCTGCTGGCGGCCGCCCTCGTGGGGGGTCTGCTGGGCTGGGGCTACTCCGCGCTGCAGCCCCGGATCTACGCGTCCGAATCTCAGGGGCTCCTCGCCGCGCGGAGCACGGATCAGAGCCTCATCGCCGGCAACGGACCCGCCGAGAGCCGGGCTCAGGCCTACGTCGCCCTGATCAACAGCCAGGCCGTGCGTGAACGCGTGGCACAGGACACGGGGCAGGACGACGACGACTCGCTCTCCGCGGCGCTCGTCCCCGGGTCCAGCATGATCAAGGTGACCGCCACCTCGACGGATCCCGAGACCGCCGCGCAGCTCGCGAACAGCGCCCTGCAGGCGACGGCGGACGTGGCGGCGGAGGTGGACAAGAACAGCCCCCTGGAGGTCGTGCCCCTGTCGGACGCCCGCGTGCCCTCTGCTCCCGTGAGCCCTGACACCCGGCGCAACGTCCTCGTGGGCGTCGTGGCCGGACTGGGTGCGGGACTCGCCATCGCGGTGCTCCGTCGTCTCCTCGATGTGAAGGTGCGCAGCCGCGCCGACGTGAAGGAGGTCACCGGCGCCGGCGTGATCGGCGCCGTCCCGGAGAACGCCTCCCTGACCCGCACAGGCGAGGAGGCCGTGGACCTCGACCCCCGGGCCGGTGAGGCCATCCGGGCGCTGCGCACCAACCTCAAGTTCGTCTCCGTCGACGAGCCGCCGCGCGTCGTCTCGTTCACGAGCGCGGACCCCTCCGAAGGCAAGTCGACCATCGCCTCGAATCTGGCCCGCGCCCTGGCCCTGGCCGGCGAACGGGTGCTCGTGGTGGACGCCGACCTGCGGCGCCCCCGGCAGCACGACCTCTTCCAGGTGGCAGGCGACGTGGGCCTGTCCGAGGTGCTGGCCGGTGAGGTGCAGCCGGACGACGCCCTCGCGGCCACCGGAATCCCGAACCTCACGCTGCTCCCCGCCGGCCGGACGCCCCCGAACCCGTCGGAGCTGCTGGGCTCGAAGCGCATGCGGGCCCTGTTGGAGCTGGCATCGGAGGACTTCTTCGTCATCGTCGACTCCCCTCCCCTGCTGCCCGTCACGGACGGCTCGCTCCTGGCCACCGCCGTGGACGGGACTGTGCTCGTGGTGCGTCAGGGGCGGACCCGCAAGGACCACCTGGAGGCGGC
Source organism: Micrococcus sp. GbtcB5 (assembly GCF_019091605.1). Lineage (NCBI taxonomy): Bacteria > Bacillati > Actinomycetota > Actinomycetes > Micrococcales > Micrococcaceae > Micrococcus > Micrococcus sp. GbtcB5. The sequence continues at coordinate 3,078 of NZ_JAGXJK010000035.1, read as the reverse complement.
TGTGGAGAATCTCGCCGCAGTGGACGCGCATCTGATGGGCGTCGTGATGAACGGCGTCGCGCGCTCCCAGCGCGGCGGCGGCTACTCCTATGGCTACGGGTACGAGAGCACGTACCACAAGTCCCACGAGAAGTACCTCTCGAGCGTCGGTTCGTCCGCGAAGAAGGGGCGGCGTTCACGCCGCAAGGCCCGCACGCGCAGCTGATCGCCCCCACGCACGAAGCCCCCGCCGAAGCCGGCGGGGGCTTCGTCGTGCGAGACGGGGTCAGCGCCTCAGGTACGTGCGCAGGCGGTCGCGCTGGTCCGGGGCGGTGTAACCGACGGCGGCCAGGGGCCCGAGGTCGAGGGCGCTGTTCGTCGGCCGCGGGGCCACGCCCTCCTTGCCGGCCAGGTACGCGGCGGTGGTCGTGGCGGAGACGCGCCCGGCGTCGTGGCCGGTGTCCTCGAAGACCCACCGGGCGACGTCGTGCCAGGTGACCACGTCGCCGCTGTTGGTCATGTGGAACGTGCCCGTAGGCGCGTCCGTGGTGACCAGGTGCAGCAGGGCGTCGGCGAGGTCGTCGGCGAAGGTGAGGCGGCCGTGCTGGTCGCCGACGACGGCCGGGTCGATCCCGCGCTCGGCGAGGGAGGCCATCGTGGCCACGAAGTTCTTCCCCTCCCCGATCACCCAGGAGGTGCGCACGATCCAATGCCACGGCACGGTGCGCACCGCGGCCTCGCCGGCGGCCTTCGACTGGCCGTAGACGCCCAGCGGCGCGAGCGGGTGGTCCACCGGGTGCTCCTGGCCCACGGGGAGGGTGCCGTCGAACACGTAGTCCGTGGAGACGTGCGCCAGGGGGACGCCGGCCTCGGTGCAGCGGCGGGCGAGCTCGGCGACGGCGGTCGCGTTGACGGCCCAGGCCTGGGCCCGGCCCTCGGGCGTCTCGGCGGCGTCCACCGCGGTCATGGCAGACGCGTTGACCACGGCGCGCAGACCGCGGAAATGCCCCCGCGGCCAGGACGCCGGATCGGCCATGTCCCACGTGTCCCGGCCGTGGGCCTCCACGGGGATGCCTGCCGCCTCGGCCCGGGCCACGAGGGCGCGGCCGAGCTGCCCGCCGGCGCCGAGCACGAGGATCGGGGCGGGCGGCATGGGGGTGACGTCCGCGAGCATCGGGTGGGCGCGGTCCTTGTCCGAGAGCTCGGCGTCCTCGAGCGGGATGGGCCAGGTGATGGCCGCCGTCGGGTCCGCGAGGTTGAGGAACGTGTACCGGCCCTGCGCGTCGGCGGACCAGTGGTCGTTCACCAGGTAGGTGTAGGCGGTGTCCGGCTCGAGCGTCTGGTAGGAGTTGCCCACCCCGCGCGGCACGAAGACGGCCTTCTCCGGGCCGAGCTCCACGGTGGCGACGGCGCCGAAGGACGACCCCTCGCGCAGGTCCACCCAGGCGCCGAAGATCCGGCCGTGGGCGACGGCCACGTACTTGTCCCACGGCTCGGCGTGGATGCCGCGGGTGGTGCCGACGGCGTCGTTGAAGGAGATGTTGTTCTGCACCGGGGCGAGCGAGGCGAGGCGGGGGTGCTCGGCGGCGAGGGCGCGGATCTTCTCCCGCTGCCAGTTCTCCTTGAACCAGCCGCGGTTGTCCCCGTGGACGTCGAGGTCGAGGACGAGCAGGCCGGGGATGGCGGTCTCGGTGATGCGCATCAGCGGTGCCTCCTCACTGGCCCTGGGCGCGGTACGTGGCCTCGACGGCGGCCTTCGCCGGACGCCACCACGCCTCGTTCTCGCGGTACCAGCGGACCGTGTCCGCCAGACCGGCCCGGATGTCCGTGAACTGCGGCTCCCAGCCGAGCTCGGTGCGCAGCGCGGTGTTGTCGATCGCGTAGCGCAGGTCGTGGCCGGGGCGGTCGGCGACGAGGTCGTAGTCGTCCGCGGGGCGGTCGAAGAGCTCGAGGAGGATCTCCACGATCTCCTTGTTGTTCCTCTCGCCGTCCGAGCCGATCAGGTACGTGCGACCGATCTCGCCGCGTTCGAGGATGCGCAGCACGGCCGAGGAGTGGTCCTCCGTGTGGATCCAATCCCGGACGTTGACGCCCTGGCCGTAGAGGCGGGGGCGGACGCCGTCGATCAGGTTGGTGATCTGGCGCGGGATGAACTTCTCGATGTGCTGGTACGGGCCGTAGTTGTTGGAGCAGTTGCTCAGCGTGGCCTGCACGCCGAAGGAGCGCACCCACGCGCGGACCAGGTGGTCCGAACCGGCCTTCGAGGCCGAGTAGGGGCTGGAGGGGTTGTACGGGGTGGTCTCGGTGAACTTCGCCGGGTCGTCCAGCTCGAGGTCGCCGTAGACCTCGTCCGTGGACACGTGGTGGAAGCGCTTGCCGTGCTTGCGGACCGCCTCCAGGAGGACGAAGGTTCCGACGATGTTCGTCTGGATGAACGGGGAGGGGTCGTTCAGCGAATTGTCGTTGTGGGACTCCGCCGCGTAGTGCACGACGGCGTCCGACTCGGCGACCAGGCGGTCCACCAGAGCCGTATCGCAGATGTCCCCGACCTCCAGGCGGACGCGGTCCTCCGGCAGCCCGGCAAGGTTCTCCCGGTTGCCCGCGTAGGTCAGCTTGTCCAGGACGACGACGTCGTGCCCGGTCTCGCGGACGACGTGGTGGACGAAGTTCGAGCCGATGAACCCGGCGCCGCCGGTGACGAGGAGGTGCATGGGGTCAGGTTACAGACGTGGCAGGGCCGCCCGCCTGACCTGCGCGTTGCCCAGGAAGTAGAGTTCCATGCAGGCCCAGAACGCCACCCTGCGCCGCGGACAGACCCAGGAAGGGGCCATGACTGTTCCAGAGCTCACCGTCATCATTCCGTGCCATCGCAGTGGGCCCCGGCTCGACCTGCAACTTCGAGCGTTGAACGAACAGGTGGACCCACCCGCCTTCGATGTGGTGCTCTGCGACAACGGCGGCAACGAGGATCTTCCGGATCGCCTGGCCGCCGCAGGCCCATTCCGTCACCCTATGCGGATCATCAAGGCCGACGAGCACCCCGGTGCCGCGTATGCCCGCCACCGAGGTCTGGCATCGACGTCTGCCCCGCTGGTGGGA
>NZ_JAGXJK010000349.1:0-245 GCF_019091605.1 Micrococcus sp. GbtcB5 | reverse complement strand
GAAGGTCGACGTCGTCGTTCACGGCGAAGTAGTGGAAGGGCACAAGAATGTCCGCCTCAAGCGCGTCCCAGAGGCGCATTTCGGAGGCAATGCGTCCTTCAAACAGGTCCTTGACGTTGACCCCATCGGCGCGTTCCGGTGTCGCCGTCAGACCGAGGACCTCGCGTGGCCTGAGGTGGCGGAGGAGTGCCTCGTAGGAACTCGCAGAGGCGTGATGAAACTCGCCGATGACGACGACATCGAAC
>NZ_JAGXJK010000348.1:0-245 GCF_019091605.1 Micrococcus sp. GbtcB5 | reverse complement strand
GCATACGCTTCATACGAGATAAAATATCTGTCGCTGTATAACCTTCTGGATGACCTACGTGTAAGCCTGCACCTGATGGATATGGGAACATATCTAGTGCATAAAATTTTGGTTTTTCTGTCTCATCTGGCGTACGGAATGTTTTATTCTCTTCCCAGTACCCTTGCCACTTCTTCTCAATATTTTGATGATTAAAGCTCATGAGATACCCTCCTTGAAATTCTATTTATTTTCACCGCCCAAAA
>NZ_JAGXJK010000347.1:0-245 GCF_019091605.1 Micrococcus sp. GbtcB5 | reverse complement strand
CTGGGGCGGGGGTGGTCATGGCGGGAACACTCCGGGGGGGGGATCGACGACGACGGGCGGGTCCCCACTGTAGTGGGCCGGGCAGGACGGGCCCCGGGAGAGTCCCCGGTCAGGCGCGCCGGACGCCGTCCACGTGGAAGGTCAGGTCCTCGTCGCCGGGGTAGGGCTCGATCTTCTGGTACGCTTCCCAGGCGTTGCTGTCCGCCTCGGCGCCCGCGGGCTGGGTCCCCGTCGGGGCGCTGGTC
>NZ_JAGXJK010000346.1:0-245 GCF_019091605.1 Micrococcus sp. GbtcB5 | reverse complement strand
CCGTCGATGTCCGTGTGCAGCAGCCCCTCGGTCATGCCCCACGGCGTGTGGACCCGGGCGTTCGGCATGAGGTCCGAGACTTGCCGCAACAGCTGCGGGTGCACGGGGGCGCCGGCCGAGAGCACGAGCCGCACGGCGTCGAGCGCCTCGCGCTGGGGAGCGGCGAGCCCGTCGGCGGGCGCGACCACGGTCGCCAGGCCGGCGGGGGGGGCGAACAGAACGCTCGACTGCCCGGCGAACGCGGC
>NZ_JAGXJK010000345.1:0-245 GCF_019091605.1 Micrococcus sp. GbtcB5 | reverse complement strand
GGATGAGCAGCGCCTGACCCAGGAGATCCAGGACCTACGCCGGGTCACCGGGCAGGGGCTGTACGTCGTCTACGTGGATGAGTTCAGCACGGGCGCCCAGACGCTGGCCCAGGACGTGGCGCGCCAGCGCGGGCTCGGGACGAACGACTCGGTCCTGGCGGTCGCGGTCGAGGGGCGCGCCTATGGGCTGGACAGCGGCGGGGACGCGAACCTCCAGAACCAGGTGACGCCCTCCTACGTGGGCC
>NZ_JAGXJK010000344.1:0-245 GCF_019091605.1 Micrococcus sp. GbtcB5 | reverse complement strand
CGGTGGCGGAACCAGTACGGCGGCCTCAAGGCCGACGACGCAAAGCGCCTGAAGGAGCTGGAGAAGCAAAACGCGACCCTGAAGCGTCTGCTCGCGGAAGCGGAGCTGGAGAAGGCCGCGCTCAAGGGGCTGGCTGAGGGAAACTTCTAAGCCCGGACAGGCGCCGCGCCGCCGTCGATCACCTCAAGTGCAAGATGCGGGTGAGCGAACGGATGGCGTGCCGTCTGGGCGGGCTGGGCCGCTCC
>NZ_JAGXJK010000343.1:0-245 GCF_019091605.1 Micrococcus sp. GbtcB5 | reverse complement strand
TGACCCCGACCGAGGCCCGCCTGCTGCTGCGCACCCACACCTCCCCGGTGCAGATGCGCCCCCTGCACGAGCGGGGCGCCCCCACCTACGTGCTGTGCCCGGGTCGCACCTTCCGCACGGACGAGCTGGGCGCCACGCACACCCCGGTGTTCCACCAGTTCGAGGGCCTGGCCGTGGAGAAGGGCCTGACCATGGCCCACCTGCGCGGCACCCTCGAGTACTTCGCCCGCCAGATGTTCGGGGCC
>NZ_JAGXJK010000342.1:0-246 GCF_019091605.1 Micrococcus sp. GbtcB5 | reverse complement strand
TCCTGTCAGGGGCGGTTGCCCCGCCCAGTCCCGCTCGGAGACTGAGCCCAGGCGGTGCCGCCGCCTGGCTTGGGCGGTTCAATCGCTTGACAGAAATCAGGGGCCGAATGGGTTGATCCATTCGGCCCAATTTGGGTATTTTAGGGGCCCAATTGCCCCAATATTAAGCTAATGGGATCACCTCCCATTTTCAACATAATCATTAGTGCTAACTACGATAAATCCTAAGACAATTTCTGTAGCTTG
>NZ_JAGXJK010000341.1:0-246 GCF_019091605.1 Micrococcus sp. GbtcB5 | reverse complement strand
CCGCTACATGCGTTACGAGAGTTGCTAGTTTTACATTTGCGATAAATTCTTTCGCAGATTCTAATCCTCCCTTAATGCCGAATGTTAACACACCACTAGCACCTTTTTTCAAATACTTTTGTGCTAACGAGCAATTTTCATTATTATCTAAACCCGGATAATTCACCCATTCAATACGTTCATGGGCAGCAAGCCACTTAGCAACTGCGTGAGCATTGTCTCTATGACGATCCACTCCTAAATGCA
>NZ_JAGXJK010000340.1:0-246 GCF_019091605.1 Micrococcus sp. GbtcB5 | reverse complement strand
TGCAGCTGGGAGGGCCAGCCGGCGTAGTAAGGGAAGCAGTCCGCAGCGGCGCGGACGACAAAGGCGCTGGCGATGCCCACGCCATTGCCCTGGACGAGGGACTCCAGGAGCGCGAAGTCCTCGAGGCGTTCGGTGATCAGGTTGGAGACCCGCCACAGCAGGACCTCGCGTACATTCGGCCGCATCCGCACCCATGAGCCCCCGTCGAAGGCGGCACGGGCCGCGGCGACGGCGGCGTCGATGTCG